>JAQGHH010000380.1 GCA_028288945.1 Phycisphaerales bacterium | reverse complement strand
TTTCTTGCTCCGCTGGCGGCAAACCAGCCGTACCTCGACTCGGCTCTCAGGAAGGTTGAGTCGATCGTAACAGACCTGCTTTCGCGAGGCGTTGCGAGCGAGCGAATCGCGTTGCTCGGTTTTTCGCAAGGCGCCTGCCTCACGACCGAGTACGTCGCCCGACACCCTCGCCGCTACGGCGCAGTCATGGGCCTGACCGGAGGACTCATCGGGCCGCCCGGCACGGCGAGGGGCTACCCCGGCGAGCTTGCCGGCACGCCCGTGTTTCTCGGAACCGGCGACCCTGACCCTCACGTGCCGTTCGAGCGGGTGTTGGAGACTGACGCGGTCTTGACCCGCATGGGCGCGGTCGTCGACCTTCGCCGCTATCCCGGCATGCCGCACACGATCAACGCGGATGAACTCGATGCCTGCCGCAAACTCCTGCGCAACCTCATCTCGTATTCTTCGGAGGGCAAGCAATGAATGTCACCGGCATTCATCACGTGACCGCCATCACCGCCGACGCTCAGAAGAACATCGACTTCTATTGCGGCGTCCTGGGGCTGAGGCTCGTGAAGCTGACCGTGAACTTTGACGACCCCTCAAGCTACCACCTCTATTACGGCGACGAGCTCGGACGCCCGGGAACCATCCTCACCTTCTTCGCGTGGCCGGGCGCCCCTCGGGGAATCATCGGACCGCCGCAGGTGGCGGCTACGTCATTCGCGGTTCCGCAAAACGCTTTGGACTTCTGGAGAGAACGGCTCACGCAGAAGGGCGTGACGCCCGGCCCGGCCGTTACGCGGTTCGGCGAGGCGCTTCTGAGCTTTACCGATCCGGACGGCATGCGGCTTGAGATCGTCGCGGCCGACAAACCGGACGGTCACGCCTGGGCGGCGGGGCCGGTCCCGGTCGAGCACGCGATCCGCGGATTTCACGGCATCACCCTTTCCGAGGAGGGTTACGAGAACACCGCAAGCCTCCTGACGGAAGTGATGGGCTTTAAAGCCGAAGGCAACGACAACAACCGCTTCCGATTCCGGGCGGGTGCGGGCGAGGGCCTTGCTTCGGTGGTCGATGTGCTATGCGCTCCCGACGCGCCGCGCGGCGGCTTGGGGGCCGGCACCGTCCACCACGTGGCGTACCGAACTTCTGACGACCCGCAGCAGTTGGCCTGGCGAAAGGAACTGGTGCGCCTCAAGTTCAACGTCTCGCCGGTGATGGACCGTTTCTATTTCCACTCGATTTACTTCAGGGAACCGGGCGGCGTCCTCTTCGAGATCGCCACCGACAACCCCGGCTTCACCACCGACGAGCCGGCGGAGGAACTCGGTACGACGCTCAAGCTGCCCCCGCAACTGGAGCCGTACCGCGCTCAAATAGAGCGAGTCGTGCCGCCGGTCCGTCTTCCAGCCGGCGGCGTCGTGGGGCGAGCTCACTAGTGCTTGCCAAGGAGGTTGGGGGTCCTTCAGTCGAGCGATTGAGAGGCCGAGTGTGAAGACGTGTTGATAGGCATAACGCTTCCGGTAGGGTCCGCACTGCGGACCGTCCCCGGCTGCGGGCGCAAGCGTGGTCCGCGGTGCGGACCCTACGAAATGCAGTGTATCTTGCGAGGCGAGTGCAACTCCCCCGAGTACGGGAGAGGGGACCAGAGCGCCTGATAGCGTGTAGTTTTAGAACATTTTATCTTTGTTGCCCGGCTTTTAGCGGGGCTAATCCCGGGACCGGAGGGCGGTTTGGAAGACGTAGTCGGCGACGCCGCGGCCGATGGATTTGCCCAGGTCGTTGTCGAAGGACCAGTGGATGCCCAGGTAGATGCGGCTCATGCCGTTTTCGTCGGCGGCCTGGCTGAAGCTGTGGAAGGAGCGGGTGACGCCGGGCAGCTCATCGGACATGAGGGTGAAGTGCATCCTGTCGGTGCCGTAGAAGTTTTTAAGGGTCTCGAAGGCGGCGGCGCCGAAGGTGCTGTGGCCGGAGACGTACGCGGGGAAAGGCGGGGTGAAGTCGGGGACGACTCCATCGCCCGGCGCGCCAAGGGGCACCCAATTCGCATCGGGGGCGGTGGCGGGGTTGGTGGCGGTGCTGGCGTTGCGGATGGCGGTGATGGGTCGCCAGAAGTTGTAGACGAATTTAGCGTCCCACGCCGCGAAGCCCGCGTCCGCCTCGGCCAGGCCGAAGAGGGCGAACAGCCGGGCGTTCTGGCGCATCGTGTTATGCTTTTGCTGGGCGATGGTCATGACTGCTTCGCAGTAGATCATCAGCGGCGAGCCCATGCCCTTTCGGTCGTAGGCCCAAAAGATGCCGGCCTGCGTCTGGTCGGCGGTGCGGACGGTGCTGTCCTTCGCGCCCAGCGTCTTCACCTGGTTGAACGCATCGGCGTACGCCTGGCTGCTGAGCGCGGGCGGCGCGGGCGGGCGGAATTGCGAATCGCCCTGCATCGTGAAAGGCTGGACCTGTCCTTCGCCCGGGCCCCACGCGACTTGAGTGGGATTAAGCGGGTCGGGTTGCCATTGGCCGGGCTGTGTGCCGGGGAGGTATTGGACGGGGGAGTTGGAGCCGTCGTTGGCGCGGGCGGCGAGGATCACGTCGGCGACGTGCATGCCCCACTTGACGCCTCTCTTCACAGCGCTGCCGGTGCCGAGCTGGGCGTAGGTTTGATTGAGGTCGGCGGAGAGCGCGTCGTGCTGGGCGGGGAAAAGGCCCAGGAGGGCCTCGTATGCCGCCCCGGCGGCGGCGGCGTTGGCGGAGGCGCCGGAGGGGCCGCGTTCGTGCACGAGATAAGGTCGGGTCGATCCGCCGAGCGTGAACACTGCGTCGGCGACGGCCACGTCCATGATCGCCAAATCGCGGGCAGCGACCGTCGGTCCCGGGAGGGTGGTGGCGCCTTGGAAGACGTGAACCATGTTCCGGTTCCAGGTGAGGACCATGTCGGCGGACATGAGCACCCGGCGTTCGAGCGATTCGATGGCCGCGGCCGGGCGATTACGATCGGACTTTGTGCGAGTCTGCATGAAGGGCCTCCCACGCCGTGTCGTGCCATCGATGATAAAAACCCGCGCCCGCCCGTCCATGGAATGGTTTGTTCCGCCTGCGAGCGGCGGCGGCATGTTACCAAACTGCGGGAGCAATACCGTCTAATTCTGATTTTTTTCAGGGGAGCGGGGCACGGTAGTGTCCACGGGCAACTGCGATTCGCGGGACCAGATGTGGTCGGTCCGCCGATAGCGGGTGACCAGCGACTCGGTGAATTCACGCCCATCCCAAGCCCGTACGGCCACGGTCACGAGATCCGGGCTAAATGTGATCCAGTTGTAAGCATTGGGCTCACCCCGCCGACGGGTGCTGGTGGCGGTGCCGGCCTGGATGGAGAGGATCGATCGGCGGGTCGCCTTGTGGCGCGAACGGACGTCGTCGTGGTAGGCGAGATGGAGATGCCCGGCAAGAAGGAGATCGACGCCACACTGCTCCAGGCGGGCGAGCGCGCCCGCCGCTCCGCGGAGGATGTCGCCATGCGGATCGCGCGGCGGCGGGATGAAGGGGTGGTGGGTGACGAGGACGCGCATTGATCCGGGAGCCTGCGCCTGCATTTTTTGCTCGACGATGGCCAACTGGTCCTCGGTAATCCAGCCGCTTTTTTGGGTGAAGGAGCGCGCGGTGTTGATACCGAGGACGAACATTTCATCATCGAGGTAGCTGGGGAACAGGTCCGGCGTGATGTAAGCCTGGTAACGTTGGAGCGGCAAAAGAAACCGGCGGATGACGTCGTACATGGGGACGTCATGGTTGCCGGGGACGAGTATCTGAGGTGTGGGCAAGCGCTTAAGAAAAGCTGCGGCTTGCGCGTATTGTCGCCTGCGGGCGCGTTGGGTGAAATCGCCGCTGACGACGAGCAGCGAAGGCGTCTGCTGCCGCAGATCTTCGACGAGCCGCTCGGCGACGGGCGCGTCGAGGCGGCCGAAGTGCAGGTCGGATACATGGGCGATCGTACGCATATGGGCGTGCGAAAATAGGGGGTCGTCGCGTCACAATCCAGCCGGGGGTTCGTGAAATCGGGGGTCGTGTCCACGATAACTATTGCCTGGGCGGTGGACGAGTGTTATAGTAATCCTGCCTATCTGAATGCTGTTCGTGCGATTCGCTGAATTTTCAGTTCGATCGGATCGGCGGGGGGTGTTGAAAGTCACGTCGTAAAAAGAGGTGGAAACTTGCGCAGACCAAATCCCCCCCGCCGCGGTGGCTTTACGCTCGTCGAGCTGTTGGTTGTGATTGGAATTATTGCGGTGCTCATCGCGATGCTGCTGCCGGCCTTACAAGGTGCGCGTAAGCAGGCGCAGCGCGTGAAGTGCGAGAGCAACCTGCGCAATCTGCTCACGGCGGTCATGATGTACGTGGGGGAAAATAAGACGTATCTCCCGTACCCCAATTGGGACGCGAACGCGACGGACACCGGCTCCTACAAATACGGCTGGCTCTTTGCCAGCCCTTGCACGTCGAACACGCCCAAGCCCACCGAGATGCAGAGCGGCAGCGTTTATCCGTACGTGAAGAACCAAGACATCTATCACTGTCCACTATACGACCCGGCGTTTTCATTCGGCACCGAGTCGATCACCAATTTTCTGATGAACGGCGCGGTTTGCGGATACGGCGCCATCGGAAACCCCGGCAACGGCCCCAGCTATAAGATCGGCAGGTTCTCTCCTAACGACATTCTTTACTGGGAGGCGGAAGAGTACGGGCACACCGGAGCCGTGTGGAACGACGGCAGCAGCTATCCGAGCGAAGAAGGCTTAACCGTCCGGCACCAAAAGGGTGCGGGAATAGGCTGCATGGACGGGCACGTCGAGTGGATGCTTTTCGAAGAGTTCACGAAAGAGCAAAACGCCGTGGGCCGCAGCCGGCTCTGGTGCAGTCCGTATAGCGGGGACGGGCATTAAGTATTTGACGCTTCCAGACGGTGCCTCATCGCACCAAATGTCACCAGTTTGAAAGAGGTGTAGACGTGCGCAGCCAAAACTCAAATCGCCGCCGCCGTGGCTTTACGCTAGTCGAGCTGTTGGTTGTAATTGGAATCATCGCGGTGCTCATCGCGATCTTGCTACCCGCCCTGCAAGGGGCGCGCAAACAGGCGCAGCGCGTGAAGTGCCAGAGCAATCTTCGAAATCTGCTCACCGCCGTCATGATGTACGTAGGGGAAAATAAGACGTATCTCCCCGCGCCCAACTGGGACGGGGATTCGTCAGGCCCTTATAAGTACGGTTGGCTCTATACCACGCCGACCCGCTCGAACCCGCCCGGGCCCAACGAGATGGAGAGCGGCAGCATTTATCCGTACGTTAAGAATCATGACATCTATCACTGCCCGCTATACGACCCGGCTTTTACGTTCGGGACGGAGTCGATCACCAGTTTTCTCATGAACGGGGCGGTGTGCGGATACGGCACGATCAGTACGGGTTTCACGTACAAGATCGTCAGATTTTCGCCCAACGACATTTTGTTCTGGGAGGCCGAGGAACACGTCACCTCCAATGCCCCCTGGAACGACGGAAGTAGTTACCCCCCCGAAGAGGGGCTGACTACCCGCCATCAAAAGGGCGCCGGCGTGGGCTGCATGGACGGCCATGTCGAATGGATGCTTTACGAAGAGTTCACGAAAGAGCAAAATGCCGCCGGCCGCAGCCGGCTTTGGTGCAACCCTGATCGGGCCGATGGCCATAATCCGTAAATTGCCGGCTTTGGCTTTATCGGAACGTTCGGCAGTCGGGTCCTTCAGTGACTGGCTTTGTCGGTCTGCCGTTGCGTGAAGCCGGCGGCGTGATATCCAACGGCGTTCACCGCTTCCATTAACTGCGCAACACCCAGCACGTCGCGGTCGTACAGGACGGACGCCTGGCCGCTGTTAAAATCCACTTCCACTTCATGCACGCCCGGCTGCTGCGACAGCGCCTTTTGGATGGCCTGCTCGCATTTGTGACAATGCATCCCCTCGATCTTAATTAACGCGAGCTGGTCGCGTCCGACATCCGTGGACATTGAGAAACCTCCGTCTCCGCCATCCCCGTGTAACAATAATACGCCGCCGGTCGCGCGACAACAACGAAAGTCCGGACTCTGGCGAGTCGGCCACGTTGACGCCGCAAGGACGACAGCCCCGTCAGTTTCGACGCACAGATTCCATCGCAACCAAGCCACGACCCGCGATAGCGGCGGTTTTGAGCCCGGCAACGCGGCTGTTGGCTTCTGGCACGATTATTGAGATACGTTCCTCGTCTGCCGAGGATCGCTCAGTTTGCTCGAAAAGATTTGACAGAGCGATCATTAAATTGCCCGCATATTCCGACCCCTCCATACCATGGAAACCCCGGGTCGGAACCCCATAGCCCGCACCCGGCATCACCTGATGCCGGGTGTTTTTTTTGCCCGGAGCTTTGAGTCCGATTCGGCTACTTTGCACCCGTCTTACGTGGCGCCCCCGCCACCGTGTTCCGCGGCATCGGCGATGTCAGGCTCGCCGCGGAGGCCCACGTCGGTCCCCTCTTCGATGGCCCCGGTCTGCTGGGGCAGCTTGCGGGCCAGTTCTTTTCCGGGGTCGGTTTCGATGGAGCCGCGGCCCTTGTCGGGAAGATCCGCCGGGGCAACGCCTTCGATTGAACGCGGCCCTACTTTCGCATAATCCCACGGCACGCCCGGATTCTGTTCGACGTTGGACTCGTTGCCGATCTCCTGCCGCTTCTCTTCACGCGACTTGCCGGAGGGGCGATGCGGCTTCTTTGACATGATGTTGCCTCCTGTTCAGTTTTCCGCTGCGCCCGACCGGGCGGTGCGTCAATGGCTCCCGATGCGGGCGCAACGCTAATGACCGACCTAATGCAATAAGAATGCCGAGTCATCCTCCAGCGCCGCCGCGGCCCCGATGCGCCCGCTTTCTACTTGAATCCCGGCGTCTCCATGGGGTACGATCTGCTGATGCCGCCCGAATGTTCGGGCGGCTGGACTTCGTTGTGCCCACCGCCGCTACATGGGCCTTAAAACCGCGGCGAGAACAGGATATGGCTGATGTACGAATCCGCAGGCAGATCGCGCTGCTCGCAGCGCGTCTGATGTACGAACGACACGAGTCCGAATACTTCACCGCCAAACGCAAGGCCGCCAAACAGCTCGGCCTCGACTACCGCTACCGCCCCGGCAGCCTCCCCTCCAACCGCGAAATCCGCGACCAGGTTCAGGCCCTCGCCAATCTTCACGAAGGCGACAAACGACAGGACCGTCTCAAGGACATGCGCCTCGACGCGCTCCGCCTGATGCGCCTGCTCGCACCCTTCCGCCCCAAGCTCATCGGAAGCACCCTCACCGGCCACATCCGCCAGGGCTCCGATATCGACATTCACGTTTTCTGCAATCACGTCTCTTCCGTGACCGCCGTGCTCGAAGAGCAGAACCTCCGCTACGCCGTCCAGCACAAGCGCATCACGAAGCACAACGTCGAGCGCTCCTTCACTCACATCCATGCCGAGGACCGCTTCCCCTACGAGCTCACGCTCTACGACGAGGACAAGGCGAACTTCGTCTTCAAGAGCTCCATCACCGGCAGCGCCATCGAGCGCGCGACGATCCCGGAGCTGGAAAAACTTCTGTGCCGTGAATACCCCGGCATCGACCTGGAATCGGAAGTCGAACGGCTGGAAGAACACGTGGATCGTTTTGAGCTATACCGCCTGCTCCTTGAGCCGCTGGCGGACGTGAAGCAAAATCCCGCTTACCACCCCGAAGGGGACGCCCTGTACCATAGCTTGCAGGTCTTCGAGCTGGCCCGCGACCAGCGGCCGTGGGACGAGGAATTCATACTCGCCGCCTTGCTGCACGACGTGGGCAAGGCGATCGACCCCGCCGACCACGTGTCGGCAGGGATCGCGGCTTTGGAAGGGACGATCACGCCGCGCACGGCGTTCTTCGTCGCGCATCACATGGAAGCGCAGGCCCACATCGCCGGCACCCTCGGCCATCGTGCCCGCAAACGGCTCGAGGAATCCGAAGACTTCGAAGACCTCATGCTGCTCCGCGAGCTCGACACCGCCGGCCGGCAAAGAGGCGTTGACGTGTGCAGCGTCCGCGACGCGCTGGAGTACGTCCGGTCGCTGGAGGACGAGCCGTACTTGTGAGGGGCAAGCCGCTGAAGCGTCGCGGTTAGGAAAGCCAGGTTTGTGCGGGACTATTTGAAAGCATGTGGCACAGCCGCCCCCGGCTGTGTCTTCTCCTTCCGCCTGCCGCGGAACACAGCCAAGGGGCGGCTGTGCCACATGACACGGGCCCTCGCATGGCGTGCGGAACGCGATTGCGTCTGATACACTTCCGGCTCACTTATTGGAGTTTGTATTTCCACGGTTCAAGGGACATCTTCGGGCGCGCCGGCGGAATTGCCGCGGTCACTCTTTGGGTATGACGTGGTGAGCCGGATCGGCCAGGGGGCCGCCAGCGCGATCTACGCCGTTACTGACCCCACCGGACAGATTTACGCGCTCAAGCACGTGAAGAAGGTCACCGAAAAAGACGAGCGGCACATCGAACAGCTCCAGAACGAGTTCGAGATGAGCCGCCAGTTCCGCCACCCGTGCCTTCGGCGGTGTGTCGATTTCAAGACCCCCCGCCGATTCTTCGGCAAGCCCAACGAGGCGGCGCTGGTCATGGAAATGGTCGACGGCAAGCCATTGGACGACCGACCCCCTTCCAGCCTCGGTCAGGTCTACACCATCTTCAACCAGGTCGCTGCGGCACTGGCGTCGCTGCATCACCTGCGCCTCGTCCATTGCGACATGAAGCCCCACAACATCATGCGGTCTGACGGGGAGAAGATCAAAATCATCGACTTCGGCCAGACGTGCAAGATCGGCACGGCCAAGCCGCGTGTGCAAGGCACGCCCGACTACATCGCCCCCGAGCAGGTGAAGTGCCTGCCCGTCGACGCCCGCACCGACGTCTACAACTTCGGCGCGACGCTCTATTGGGCCATCACCGGCCGCCGAGTCCCGACCTATTTCACCGTCGGCAAGTCCGACCGCAGCGTCGTCAAAAAGCAGGAATTCCCCTCCCCCCGCGACCTCAACGCCGGCATCCCCGAAGACCTTTCCAAGCTCACCATGCACTGCGTCCGCTACCACCCCGAAGACCGGCCGAAGGACATTCTGTCGGTCCTCAAAGCCCTCGAAGCGTGCAACCACGCCGCGACAGCCGCACCGCCGGCCGGTACGATATAGTCTCCCTGGCAAGCGCCTCTCCGTCCCATTTTGCTCCTGCAATTGTACGTTCACGCCCACACCCACTCTGGTCCCCTCTCCCTCCTACTCGGGGGAGAGGGTTAGGGTGAGGGGCGGGACGGGGGAAACGCTGGGTGCTGAATTCTGAACGCTGAACAGCAAAGACCTTCTCGCTTCATTCGCATTTTGTTCAGCATTCAGCGTTCATCGTTCAGCATTCCTGCCCGGCCCCTCACCCCTGCCCTCTCCCCCGAGTACGAGGGAGAGGGAGAATCACCTTTGCGGTCGGGCGCTCTTGCCCGCATCCCATCAAGCTCATAGCCTTCTCCGACCCAAACTCGGAGAAGCGAACATGACCGACCCCCGCATCGACAAGCTCGCCGACGTGCTGATTAATTACGCCTGTGCCGTCAAGCCCGGCGAACACATTCTCATTGAAGCCATCGACATTCCGCACGCGTTCACCAAGTCGCTGGTCCGCACCGCCGCCGCGGCGGGCGGGCGGCCGGTCGTGTTGCTCAAGAGCAACGAAATCCTCCGCTCGCTGATGCTCTCCGGCACCGAGGAGCAGTGGAACCTCATCGCGGATATCGAGCGGGCGCAGATGGAGCGCGTGCAGTGTTACATCGGCGCACGCGGCAACCCCAACGTCTCCGAACTCTCCGACGTCCCCTCGGCCGAGCAGAAGCTCTACGAGCAGACGGTGTGGAAGCGCGTGCATCACGACATTCGGATCAAGAAGACACGCTGGGTGGTGCTCCGCTGGCCCGACCCGTCGATGGCGCAGATGGCCGAGATGAGCACCGAGGCCTTTGAGGATTACTACTTCAACGTCTGCACGCTGGATTACGCGAAAATGAGCCGGGCGATGCAGCCGCTCAAGGCGTTCATGGAGAAAACCGACAAGGTCCGCCTCAAAGGCCCGCGCGATACGGACCTCACCTTCTCGATCAAAGGCATCCCCGCCATCCCCTGCGACGGCCGCGTGAACATCCCCGACGGCGAAGTCTTCACCGCCCCCGTCCGCGACAGCGTCAACGGCGTCATCCACTTCAACGCCCCCACCATCTACCGCGGCACCACCCACAACGACATCCGCCTGACCTTCAAAAATGGCAAAATCGTGGAAGCCACCAGCTCCGCCACCGAAAAACTCAACGAGGTGCTAAACACGGATGAAGGCGCCCGCTACATCGGCGAATTCGCCATCGGCTTCAACCCCTATTGCACCAGGCCGATGAAGGACATCCTCTTCGACGAAAAGATCGCCGGCAGCATCCACTTCACCCCCGGCAGTTGCTACGACGAAGCCAGCAACGGCAACAAGAGCGACATCCACTGGGACATGGTCATGATGCAAACCCCGGAAGTAGGCGGCGGAGAAATATGGTTCGACGACAAGCTAATCCGCAAAGACGGCCGCTTCGTCGTGCCGGAACTGGAAGGCTTGAATCCGGAGAACCTGAAGTAACTGTTGCCCTGGTGGCACGGCGGCCCGCCTGCTTTCTCCTTGATCACCAGTGAATGCGACATTCACAAAGACCACAGAGGCCACAAATAGCACAGAGAAAACAAATGCATTGTCTCTGTGCTCTTTGTGGCCTCTGTGGTCTTTGTGGTTCTCGGGATCCGGACGAATGCGAAGTGGGGGTGCCCCGCAGATTGCTTATTTCACTTCCTGAACCCACGCGGCAAGGCGCGGGCCCATGACCTTCGGAGCCTTCCGCAGTTCAGAAGGCGTTTTGCATCCGCAAAGGAAAACTGCCGCCTTTAGGCTGGCGACGACGCTCTCCAGAAATCTCAACGCACCTTCGTAACCCTTCGCCCACTGCGCCTTAAGCACCGGCGCTGCCAGCCCGCCGGCGATCGCTCCCAGCGCAATCGCGCGGGCGACATCCGTCCCGCTGCGCAATCCGCCCGTGGCGATGATCGGCAATCCCAGATCGGCGTTGAGTGCGACGGACGCCGCGGTGGGGATGCCCCAATCCCAGAATTCCTCGCCCAATGTGCGTGCCGATTCCTGCCCCACTGCTGCCGCGGCCCGGCGGGTCTCGACGCCGACCCAGCTTGTCCCTCCCGCGCCCGACACATCAATGCCCGCCACCCCCGCGTCCTTCAGCATCTTCCCCATCGCCCGGCTGATTCCCGCTCCCGTTTCCTTCGCAATCACCGGCACTCCCAATTCCCGGCTCAGTCGGCCCATCGTCTCGACGCCGCCCCGAAAATCCCGGTCGCCGCCGGGCTGGACCAGTTCCATTGCCGGGTTGAGATGGACGCACAGCGCATCGGCTCCCACGGCGTCAACCAGGTTCCGCACCTCCGCAGTCGCCATCCGCCGGGCCTGCACCATGCCGATGTTTGCGAAGATAAGGGTCGTGGGCGCAACCTCGCGCACCTGGTAAGTCCACGCGAGGTCCGGATGCAGCGCCATCGCGCGCTGCGACCCCACGCCAAACCCAAGCCCGAGCGCCTCAGCCGCCCGCGCCAAGTCGCGGTTAATCGCCGCCGCCTCCGGCGTCCCGCCCGTCATTCCCGCGACCAGCACCGGCGCTCTCAGCCGTTTGCCGAACAACTCGGTCGAAAGATCGACCTCATCAAAATGCATCTCCGGCAGCGCATGATGCACCAGCGTCACGTCATCCAGCAGTGTCCCCTTCTCGCGAAAATCAACCTCCCCGGAAGCGACCAGCGCAAGATGATCCGCCTTCCGCTTGCGGATGTCAGGTTGTGGATCGGATGATGCCAACTCGCGGCGCTCCCGTAGAAAGTTCGATTGAGGATATGCTCGCGTACACCCCATCGCAAAGCGCACAGCGCCATCCGCACCCCTTTCACTTCGTTATTCGGACTTCGGATTTGATTCGGACTTCGGAATTCCCGTTTTGTCGCCCACCGTCTTTTTCGTGTCCCTTCATGTCTTCCTTCGTGACCTTCGTGGACTTCCTCTCTCGGATTTCGGGGATTCGGATTTCGGATTTCCCGCCGCGGGCCTGCCCTTGCCCACTTTGTGAAGGATTCATACAATCTTCCGCTCTTCGCAAAACCGCGGCACGGCCGAGCCCTGCCGCCGATCGGGCTTTATTGACGAGACAGGAATAAAGGAAGACCCAATGCCGGCTACCGGAAAGATCACCCAGGTCATCGGATCGACCTTCGATGCCGAATTCCCCGAAGACCAGCTCCCTCAGATTTACAACGCCGTAAAAGTAGACATCAAGAACGACGGCACCGTCGTCCACCTCACCGGCGAAGTGCAACAGCATCTGGGCGGCGGACGCGTGCGGGCCGTCGCCCTCGGCTCGACCGACGGCCTCCGCCGGGGCAGCGACGTCGCCGACACCGGCTCGCCGCTTACCGTCCCCGTCGGCAAGGAAACCCTCGGCCGCGTTTTTAATCTTCTCGGCGAGCCGATCGACAACCGCGGCCCGGTCAACGCGCCCGACCGCCGGCCCATTCACCGCGAGCCGCCCGAATTTGTTGACCTCACCCCCAAGGCCGAAGTCTTCGAGACCGGCATCAAGGTGATCGACCTGCTCACCCCGTTCCTCCGCGGCGGCAAAGCCGGCCTGTTCGGCGGCGCGGGCCTGGGCAAGACCGTCGTCATTCAGGAGCTCATCGCCCGTATCGCCCAGCAGCACGGCGGCTATTCCGTGTTCGCCGGCGTCGGCGAGCGCACCCGCGAAGGCACCGACCTCTGGCTGGAAATGCAGGAGGCCGAGATCGGCAAGACCGGCAAGCACGTCATCGACCAGACCGTCATGGTCTTCGGCCAGATGAACGAGCCGCCCGGCGCCCGCCTCCGCGTCGCCCTCTCGGCCCTCACCATGGCCGAGTATTTCCGCGACGAAACCGGAGCGGACACGCTCCTCTTCATCGATAACATTTTCCGTTTCACCCAGGCCGGCTCGGAAGTCTCGGCGTTGCTGGGCCGCATGCCCAGCGCCGTGGGATACCAGCCGACGCTCGCCACCGAAATGGGCGAGTTGCAGGAGCGCATTACCAGCACCAAGAATGGGGCCATTACCTCGGTGCAGGCCGTGTACGTGCCCGCCGACGACCCCACCGACCCCGCCCCGGCGAACGCCTTCGCTCACCTGGACGCCTTCATCTATCTCGAGCGCAGCATCGCCAGCAAAGGCATCTACCCCGCCGTCGACCCGCTGGCCTCCGCCAGCCGGGCCTTGTCGGCCGAAATCGTCGGCGAAGAGCACTTCCGCATCGCCCGCAAGGTGCAGAGCATGCTCCAGCGCTACCGCGATTTGCAGGACATCATCGCGATCCTGGGCGTGGACGAATTGAGCGAAGAAGACAAGCTGATCGTCAGCCGGGCCAGAAAGATCGAGCGTTTCTTCAGCCAGCCCTTCTACGTCGCCCAACAGTTCACGGGCAAGGAAGGCAAGTACGTGAAGATCGCCGACACGTTGCGGAGCTTCAACGAAATCGTCGAAGGCAAGGCCGACAGCCTGCCCGAGCAGGCGTTCCTCTACGTCGGCAGCATCGACGAGGTGCGCGAGAAGGCCAGGGAAATGGCGAAGTAGAGGTTTCGCTTTTCAGCAATTGGGCGCGGCAGGGGTCGCATTGTCAGGTGGGTCGGCGATGCGCTATGAAGTGGAATTCCGGCCCAGCGCGTTACGCGACATAGCGGGCTTGACCTCAAACGTCGCGCAGCGCGTAATTGAAAAGATTGAGGTTATGCGGACGGACCTTACCGGGGACGTCAAACGTCTAAGAAACTTCGTCCCACGGTATCGGTTGCGCGTTGGCGACTGGCGGGTACTTTTCGAAGTCGATCAATCTCGCGTCGTTATTTGGCGTGTTCGTCACCGCCGCGAGGTGTATGATCGGTAGCAGCATGATAAAGCTTCACCCTGAAATCCTCCGTCGTGATGGCAAGGAACAGTTCGCCGTCCTTCCGTACGAAGAGTTCGTCGCAGTCCAGGAACTGCTGGAGGATCTCGAAGACAACCGCCTGATTGACGAGGCGAAGGCGCAGGATACGGGCGAGCCGGGGGTTTCACTTGAAGAGCTCAAACGGCGGCTCGACGTGAAATAGCCGCCTTCGGAACTATTTGCGCTCCGACTTCACATCGCACGGGGCGTTGTTACGGGATGAATTGTGGTAGATGAAAAAAGGCGTTGCCCGCCTGCGGCAGAGCGCACGGCAGCGGCGCGCCGGCGCTTTTGGAGCAGGTGGCCCAATAGCACGATTAGTATGAGGTAGGGCGCGAAAATCGCGAATCCGTCCATGCCGGCGACAAATGCCAGGGGAAATAGGAGCAGCACCTGCATGGCCGCACTGTATCAAGATTCCCTCCGGACTTTCGCAGAAAATCCGCGGCGCGACAGGGGAAGGGTCAGTTTCATGTGAAGCTCGGGAAGCTTTGCCTTCAGGGGCAGGGCTATTCCTCTCGGCGCACCGTCATTCCTTGGCCGATCTGAACCGTTTAGCCGTCGAGATGAATGCGCGGTCCGATAACGGTGGTCATCGTCGAGTTTTTGCCGCGTCCCAACTGGCGCGCAGGTCGCGGGGGTTTACTTTTGTGAACGTCTTGCCGCTCATCGGCACGAGCGTTTTTTTGGCGTCGAGGTCCGGCAGGAAGCCGCCGTCGCGGGTGTGGCCGTGGGCGGCCATCAGCTCGTCGCACATTTCCACGATGCGGTCGGGCGGCATCGTCGCCGCCGTCAGCGGGTCGAGCATCGAGGCGTGGTAGACGTGGTCCCGGCGGCCTTCCATCGCGGCGCGGATGAACAACTCGTGCTGCACCACGTGCGGCTGCATGTAGCCCACCAGCTGCGGCGGAAGCTCCCCCACCGTCGTGAGCCGCAGG
>JAQGHH010000356.1 GCA_028288945.1 Phycisphaerales bacterium | reverse complement strand
CGATGCTGGCGTTCAACCATGTCTGCCTGCTGGCGGTGGTGTTCATGCTGTTGGTCCCGATCGGCGGGTTCCGGGTCAGTCAAGTCTTTGGCGAGTTGCTGCCGGCATTCCTCGTCATTTATCTCCTTTCTTCCAACGGCATCGCCCTGACGATCACCGAGGCGCAGGTAAATCTGATGGTCCTGGCGCTGCTGTGCCTGACGTGGTGGGGGATCAAGCACGACTGGCCGGCGTGGGCGATCGCACCGCCGCTCGCGGTCGCGTGCTTGTTTAAGATGTACCCGATTCTGTTACTCGCCCTGTTGGTGGTCAGGCGAAGGTCGGGGGCGGCGGCGCTGGCCGGCGGCCTGCTCGCGGCGACGGCCGCGGCCGCGTGGCTCGTGCTGCCGCATGAAATCTGGCACGATTGGCTAAACAACGTGCTCCCGACCTGTGGCTACTTCGGTTCGCCGCTGGGCGTTTTCCCGTCGACGGTCGCTGGCAACATCAGCGTCGCCGGCTTCATGGCGAGGCTCTTCCTTCCGCTTAAGCTCCACATCGAATCGGGCCGCCCAACGCTCCCGGCGATCTTTCCATACCCGGGCCTCGGGAAGGCGCTGACACTGCTGATCGTCGCAACCATGGTGTTCGGGACGGTCGCCGTTTGCCACATGGCGTCGCGCGGCCCTGTGCTTTCCGCGCAGCGCCGCGGCCGGCAGATCGACGTGCAATTCTCTGCATTTCTCATACTCACATTTCTTGTTGCGCCCGTGGCGTGGGACCATCACCTCGCGTACGTCGCGCCCGCCGCGGTCGTCGCGATCCGGGGCGTGCTGCAGGACGGCCGGCGGGCGGGGCGGGGACGGTGGGGGGCGCCGATGGTCTTGGCGGCGGCGTGCGTGATCGCGTTGCCAGGGTCGCCGGCCCACCTGCCGTTGCCGGCCCAGGCACTCATATTGCTAGTTTCCTTCCGTCTGTATGCCGTGCTGTTCCTTTGGGTGTTCATGCTTGGCGAGCTGTATCGCTCGATGCCCGTCCTAAGCGTCAACACCGAATTGGCCGAGCTGGACGGCACGCGCGTGGCGTTTGAGTAATCGCGGACTAATGTGTCCGGTCGCCGAATCGGACGCGAGAACACGAACGGCGGCCGCGGCGAAGGCCGTGGACTTCCCTCTCCGCGGGGCAAATAATGTCATCGTCTTGTCCTCAGTGGCGGTTAGGTGGCGGAAGTGATTCCAAATCATCGGCATGTTCAGTCGCCCTCCTCACCGACAACGTGCGTAGCACCAATGCGCATCCCGATCGCTTTCATTCCGCCGACCAGCGACGACACCCTCCGACGGAGCCAGGAACGGTTCCGGGCGTTGGTGTCGGCGTCGTCGCCCATCGTGTGGACGACCACCGCGTACGGAGACGTCGTCGAGGACATCGTCGGGTGGGCCGCCTTCACGGGGCAGAATTTCCAACAGATGAGGGGAAAGGGGTGGCACAACGCCATCCATCCCGGCGACCTGGAGCGCGTGCGGGGGATCTGGCGGGAGGCACTGGAGGACAAAACCGGCTTTCAGTCCGAATACCGGCTGCGCCGCCACGACGGCGTCTACCGGCGTATCGTCGCGCTGGGCGTGCCCGTCCTTGAATCTGACGGCTCCATCCGCGAGTGGGTTGGCACCTGTGTCGACGTCACCGAGCAACGCCGGGCCGAAAGCCTCAAGGCCGGCCAGGCCCGGGTGCTGGAACTGCTCGCGACCGGCAAGGATCTGGAGGAGGTGTTGACGGCCCTGGTCGAAGGAATCGAAGAGCAGTCCACGGGCGTTGTCGGCTCGGTGATTCTGCTGGACCCCGACGGCAGGCACGTTCACTGCAAGGCCGCGCCGCATCTGCCGCCCGCATATTGCCGGGCGCTCGAGGGGCTGCCGATCGGCCCCCGAGCCGGGTCGTGCGGGACCGCGATCTTTCGTGGCGCCCCGGTCGTGACACCGGACGTGAGATCCGACCCGCTCTGGGCGGACTACCGCGATCTGGCCGAGGAATTCGGGCTTAGGGCCTGCTGGTCGCAGCCGATTTTTTCGAGCGAGGGGAAGGTCCTCGGGTCTTTCGCACTCTATTCGCAGGAATGTCGCGAGCCCGATGATTCAGAAAAGTACATGATCGAATCGGCGGCGTACATCGCCGGCGTGGCGATCGAACACCATCAAGGGCAGACGGCGCTTCGACAGGCCAGGGATATGGCGGAGGCCGCGAACCGCGCCAAGGACGATTTCCTCGCGACCATCTCCCACGAGCTGCGCACGCCCATCGGCGCGGTGCTGCTCTGGTCGAAGCTGCTCCGGGCCGGGACGATGAATGAGGAACAGGCCCGCGAGGCGATCGACCGCATCGTCAAATCCGCCGAGGACCAGTCGCAGGTCGTGAACGATCTACTCGACGTTTCGCACGTCCTGCATGGGACGATGGCCGTGAGCATGAGACCGATCGATCTGGGCGAAGTGGTTACTTCAACCGCCGAGGCCCAGCGGGTTCATGCCCAGGCCAAGGGCGTCAGCTTAAGTGTGTCAGCTTCCCTCACGCCCATATCGGGCGACGCGGCGCGCCTTCGGCAAATGGTCTTTAACCTCGTCTCCAACGCCATCAAGTTCACGCCCAAGGGCGGCCGCGTGGACGTGCGCCTGACGAGCGGCGAACGCGAGGCGGCGCTACTGGTGATCGACACGGGAGAAGGAATAAGCGCCAAGTACCTGCCGCACCTGTTCAGCCGCTTCTCCCAGGCCGACACCTCCATCACCCGCCGCCACGGGGGCCTCGGATTGGGCCTGGCCATCGTAAAAACCATCGCCGAGCTCCACGGCGGCTCGGTCCGCGCCCACAGCGAAGGGACAGGTCGGGGGGCGACGTTTGAAGTCACGTTGCCGCTGCATCCCGATGGCCGCTAGTTTTCGATTTCCGAATCCGCAATGCGCTAATGGATAAACCGCATCTCCCCGAAATCGGGGACCGCGTTGACCGACGTGCGCAGGGGGGGATATCCCGCCGGCCAGTAGACGAAGAAGGCTTTGCCGAGCATGAACCGTTCGGGCACGCGGCCGGCCTGTACTTCGTTCAGGCCCTCTCGCGGCAGCCGCACCGGGTCGCTCCAGTAGCGGGCGTCGCCGCTGATGTAGGAGTTGTCGCCCAGCACGAAGTATTCGCCGGCCTTCAGGTTCGCGAGGCGGTCGGTCGTGCCCCAGAAATGCCCGCGGCCGCTGTGGCTCAGGTAGTAAATGTCGCGCGAGAGCTGCACGTGCTCGAGGGCCGCGCTCTGGCGCTCCGCCGCGATGCGCACCAGCGGCTTCACGAACGGGTCCGACTGAGTCGTGTCGCGGTCCTCCTGCTGCCAGAGCGAATTCACGTCCGGCTCGTAATCGGCGCCGGTCGCGAGGACCTCCCGGCCGTCGATGCGAACGCTCACGCGGCAATCCACGTTGATCAGCTCCAGCCGGGCCGGCTCGGTCCCCGACAGACCCGGTGCCGAGGCTGATTTGATCTCCCGCTCGTCGCTGACGGCAGGGCGATTTGGGTCGATGCGCCGGCCGCGCAGCAGCCGCACTTTCCCGGGGGTGAACTCGGCGGTAAACGAATCGGAGAATTTGGTGAGCGTCATCCGCAGCGGCCCGTCGCCGGACTTACGGGTGTAGGTGCACGCCAGTTTCAGGTCGCTCACATAGGTCGGCCGCCAGCCCTGGTCATGCTCTTCGCTCGCGTCATAGACGAGGTAATCGGCCAGCGCGTGCGTGTCCGGATTTGCTTCGGGATTAAATGCGATCGCGCCCGACCCGCCCGGGTTGTTGAATTGAAACAGCCGGCTCGGGCCGCCATTCGCGGCGTTCAGCGTCCAGCCCGAGGCGTCTGACTCCTCCTGCCACGGCTGCTTCCACGAATGGGCGTCGGCCCCGAAATGCGGAATGAAATCGTTGTCGTACACGTTCCGCCAGAGCGCGTCCTGCACGTACGCCGGCTTCCGCTGGATGTGGAACAACGGTTTGCCGTCAGGGCCCAGCGGCTTGTCCGCGTTCGGCGGGCCGGTGTAGATGTCGCCGCCGAGGATCACGACCGTTTCGGGGCCGATCCCTATCAGCCGCTTGATGTAATTCTGTCCGTATTCGGGGTCTTCGGGGATGTGCCGCGACCCCTCTTCGGGGCTCTTGAAGACGACCACGTCCCACCGGAGCGCGGGCTTGAAAAGGTACATGTATTTCAGGACGAGGATACGGTCCCCAAAACGGACGCGTTGGAGTGTCCCGGCGGAGTTTGCCAGGGAGTAGCCGCAGTTGGGGCAGTAGACGTCCTTGGGCAGCGGCGCTTCGGAGGGGATCTCCACGTCTTCGCCGTTGGCGCTATCGACGCCGCGATACCCCACGTCGAACCGGTAGCCGCAGTCGGGGCATTGCAGCCGGATGTGCGCGCCGTAGAGCGTGGGCGCCATCGACCCGGTCGGGATGACGAACGCCTCGACGACAAACGCGCGGAAGATAAACGCCAGGATAAACGCGACCAAAACCGACTCGACGGTCTCCTTGTAACTGCTCTCGGGCGCGGTCTTCTTCGTCGCGGTAGTGTCGGCCATAACCGGGAATCTTATGCGACCGCCGCGCCCGCGGAAAGTGGGTGAGGGAATCGGCCGAATGTCGGCGAGCCCTTCTTCCCCCTCCCCTGGTACTCCGGGGGAGGGAAGGGGTGGGGGCGCCTTTCGAACCAGTGCGAGGACCCCCTCGCGGCCCTGCCCCGGAATACCCGAGGAGGGAGTAGAGACGGCTCGCCGAAAGCGTCACGCACTCAATTCGTACATCCACCACCCTCTCCGTCAATTGCCATTGCCGCGCTGGCGGTTATAGTTGCTCTGAACTCCCCCGAGGCCCCACACCAATATGACAAACCCCGACACACCGAGGGGAGTCGCACCACCAAAATACAAGTCGATTCTCCGAACAGTGGCGGTTCGGGTGCTTGCCTACGCAATCCTTTGTTTGATCGTCGTCTTCGCGCTGGTCGATTTTCATTCCTTGCCGTGGGGCGGCCCCGTGAGCCCGCCGCGATCTTCTGAACAAGGGGCCGTCTCTGACCCCGGTTGGCCGCAGTTTCGCGGCGCCGGTTACGATGCCCACTCGGGCGAAACTGAACTGGCCGACTCATGGCCCGCAAAGGGGCCGCCCGTTCTGTGGACCAGGGAAATCGGCCCCGGCTACTCGGGCCTGATCGCCCAGGGGGGCCGCGTCTACACCCAGACCCAGGCGCTCGCGGAACAAAAATTCCTCGCGCTCGACGCCGACACCGGCCAGACGATCTGGGAGCACGGCTACACCTGGCCCTATCAGGCGGGCGGAATGTTTCCCGGCCTGCGGGCCACGCCCACCTTCTCCAATGGCCGAATCTATTTCGCCGCGCCGAGCGGGCTTGTCGGCTGTCTCGACGCGGCCGACGGCCACGCGCTTTGGTCGGTCAACGTCATCGAGAAGTTTGACGGACGCGGCGCGGGGTTCGGGTACGCCTGCTCGCCCGTGGTCGAAGACGGAAAGGTCATCCTGCCCGTCGGCGGGCCATCCGCTTCCGTCGTGGCCCTCGACGCCGACACCGGTGCGACCCGTTGGACCTCCGGCAGCGCGCCCGCCTCCTACTGCTCGGCGATGCCCATCACGTTCCGCGGCCGACGGCAAGTCGTGGTGTTCCTTCAGAACACGCTGGCCGGCTTCGACCTCAAGACGGGTCGATTGCTTTGGGAACAGGCCTATTCGCGGGGCTTCGAGGAGCACGCCGCGGCACTTCTGTATGACGAGCCGTACCTGCGGGCGATGCAGGCTTACCGGGCCGGCTCTGACCTGTACGTGCTGGAAGCGGGCGCGCCGGGTGAAGCCAACGACGGCGTCCCGGTCTGCCGGATCAAGCGCGTGCGGCACGATGCGCAGATGTCCAACGACATCGCCTCCAGCGTTTTGGTCAACGGCTTCGTCTACGGCTTCGACCTGCGTGACATGCAGGCCAGCGCCGCCCGCCCGTCGCGCGGGACGTTTCGCTGCATGGATTTCAAAACGGGCGAAGTGCGCTGGTCGAGCGACCGGCCGGGCCAGGCCACGATGGTCGTCGCTGATGGAAAGCTGCTGATGCTTAACGACAGCGGCCAGGCCCTGCTGGTCCGCATCAATCCCCATCATTACGAAGAACTCGGACGCGCCGAGGTCTTCCCCGGCGAAACCTGTTGGACCGCCCCCGCGCTGCACCGCGGGCGACTGTACCTCCGCAGCCCGACCCGCGCGACGTGCCTCTTCGTCGGGAAACCCGAACGAATGAGCCCGAGCCAACGGGCGTCGGCTGCGCCGCTTGCGACCGTTGCGAAAGTTCGGCCGACCAACGTGACGTGGCTCGTAGGCGCGGAGCGGGATTATCCGTTCGAGCTGCCGGACTTGCGCGAGCTGACACGATGGTATCTATTTGCCGTGGGCGCGTTGGCCGCCGCCGGGCTGCTGGCGGGCATCACGCACGCCGCGTCGCGGCTTTACCGCGGCCGCTGGTCGCGGCTTCCATCTTCCATCATCTTCTGGATGGGGCTATTGGTATTCGGCATCGTCGCCACGCCGTTCATCAACCGGCACTGGGGCCAGTTCGTCTTCACCTGGCCCTTGTCGCTGATAGCGGTCCACCAGATCGCGCTGGCGGCGGTCTCGCGGTCCAAACAGCCGGGGAAAAGCAAGACGGCCGATTGGGCGGCCGTCGCAGGCGCAGGCTTCCTCATTCTGGCGTGCCTCCTCTATTTCAAACTCACGCGCCTGCTCAGCCTCGCCCCCGCTTGGTATTTTCTCGTCATGTTCCCTGCCGCCTGGCCCGTCGCCATCCCGGCGGCCCGCCGGCTCGCGCGTCCGGGCAGACTCGCGGGCGAAAGCCTCTGGATGTTCGCGGTCTTCTCCGTCTACTTCTGGGCATCCGCGGGAGTGATGCTGCTACGCACGGCGCGTCTCTAAAGCGCCCGAAGGCGTGGTTCTGTTGGAGGATCAAACCATCGTAATCGCGCCCCCAACGTCACCCCTCCGCGCCGGGCCCGGGCCGCGAGTTCAACGGGTTGCCGATCACCTCAACATCGTCCATGATTCGTCGGAACCCCGTGTTTGCTGAATTGCCATCCCGCCCGTTGCTGACCGCATTTCTGGCGGCAAGCTTCATTCTCGCCATAACCCCGGGGCCGGGTGTGCTCTATATCGTGACTCGAAGTCTTGCACAGGGCCGGCGAGCGGGCCTCGCGTCCGTTGCCGGGGTCGCGGCGGGGAATCTGGGCAACGCGATCGGCGCGGCCGTCGGGCTCGCGGCCTGGTTTGCCGTCTCATCCTTCGCGTTTACGGTGGTCAAATATGCCGGGGCGGCGTATCTGATTTATCTGGGCCTAAGAACACTGCTCTCAAAGGGCGACAAGGCCAATCCCGTCGCACCATCCTCCGCCACGCCCGCCCGTATTTTCCGGGACGGGTTGGTCGTCGCGCTGCTGAACCCCAAGACGGCGATCTTTTTCGCCGCGTTCTTGCCCCAGTTCATGGGGCGGCACGCGACGTCGGCATCGGGCTGCATCTTGCTGGGCGCGATGTTCGTGGCGATTGCCGCCACGACCGATTCGTTATACGCCCTCTCGGCGGGATCCGTCGCGCCGGCCCTGGAAGGCGCGCGCACCCCGCGCCGAATTGGACGCGGATTGAGCGGCGGCGTGTTCCTGGGACTGGGGCTTTACACGGCGTTCTCGGGTCAGCGCCGCGCGGCTTAGGCATGTCACCTTTTGTCACATCCGGCCCCCGTTTCCTATCATAAAATTGCCTTAAATAACATTTAAGACACTTGTGGAACGGAAGTTATCTGAAAATCAAGTCGTGTCACACTGTGACAGGCCCGGGACGGGGCCTCCGGACCCCGCGGCTAAGCAATAATATGCTATTAGACGTCCCGGCCTAGGGCCCGGTCCACGTCACCCACCAGCCGCCCGGCCCCCAATAGTAAAACTGGATATTGACCCGATCATTTTGCTAACTTCGGTCCCATGAACAACACACCCCATTCAAGCGGCGATTCCTCTCCCGTGGCAAACGTTCCTGCCGGAGCGCCCGATGCGGCGGCATCCACGGCCGACCTCCAGGCCCTGACCGTCGCGCCCTCCGAAGTCGAAGACGACCTCACCCCGCCGGACGACGCCCCGCCAAAACTCAAGGAACTCCGCAACCGCCAGCGGCTGGCCTTCGTCGAGCTCGCGCTGGGCCGTACGATCGCCTGTGCATCCGCCGCCGCCGGCGTGCACCGGCGCACCCTCCACCGGTGGCTGCGCGAGGATGAGGACTTCATGGCGGCCCTGGACGCCGTCCGCGAGGGGACGATGCAGCTTGTCCGCCGCCAGTTGCTGGCCGCCGCCCCCCGCGCCGCGGCACGCGTGGCCGAGGCCTGCGACCGCGGCGACGGCAAGATGGCGCTGCTGCTCCTCAAGCACCTGGGCGCCTTCGCCGACGGCGCCGCCGCACAAAATGCCCAGCAGCGTCAGGAGCAAGACTCCAAGGCGAACGCCGCCGATCTTGGGGGGGACGATCCCATGGCGAGCGAGATGTACAAAGCGCTGGACACCATCCCCATGGACCAGACTCACCGGTTCGCCGACATCATCAGGCTCGGCACCGCCGCGTTGAAACAATAGACGTTTCGACCATTAGATCAGCGGGAGCCGATCGAGAAGCGCATCGCGAAACGTCGCGGGCATTTTTGCATCGCCGGTGATGTGCCAAAGGAAGACGTGCGTGTCGAGAAGGATTCTCATCGCCCCTCGAAGTCGTTCAAAACGTCGTCCGGCAACGGGACATCGAAGTCATCCGGGACCGTGAATTCCCCGGCGGCCAGACCCCACGGACATTGACCGGCGGGGCGCGCCCCCAACGGCTTGACTTCCGCCACAGCGCGCTGCCCATCGAGGACAAGGATGGCCTCGCCCGCCGCCACGCGATGGAGAAAATCCGCCGGGTTGCGTTGAATCTCCTGGACACTGATCGTGCTCATCGCCGGATTCTACCGCGCGGCCGGCTTTCGGTACCAGTCGTGTTTAGGCCCCGACGCCATGACTAGAGTTCCCCGGCGGAAATGTTAACAAGTCTTGGAACACGGGATGAGGCATATTTGCCCGTTGTTCATCGTCGAGCGGAAAAAGGGAGAAGCCCTTTACGGGTCTTGATCGAGGTTAGAAACGGCGATTGAAGGAATAACTGAGAGACGGTGGGTTTTCGGATAGACTTCGCTCAAACGGAAAGGACACATCCGATGAGCGATATACCGCCGATTGCCCCCCAAGACATCGTCGCATGGCAAACGATGCGAGCAAACATCGTGCAGCTCAACACAATTGTGGTTTCTCTCCTTACTCAATCGACCGCGTTAATCTTCGCGGCATTTGCCATCATTCATGGTGCGGACAGAATTGGCCAGTACACAAAATTCCTACTCGGAACGGGGATCACCCTTGCAGTGCTGATGCTGACCTTCGCGGTATGGCGTTTCGAGTCCGCGGTTAGAGTCACCGTCGAGTCCGCAAAAAAGCTTGAGAATCGTCTTTTCAGTACGGACCCAAATGATTTCAGACGAATCACTCACTTACTTAGCGGGCATCCATTTTCCGCCAGCAATCGATTCGGTGCAACCCTCTATTATTCGTGGCCGATATTGCTCCTGATTCTTTCGTTTGTCTTAACCTGTGCATTTAAGCATTGAGTCTACCTGAGGCGTTACCAGCGCGCGGCGCAAATAACGGTACTATAACAGGGGCGGCCAAAGCCGCTGGCTACGATTGGCTTCGAAGCAGAAAAACGGGACGACTCTGCTCTGTCTCAACCCTCTGTTGCGTCCGCTCACGCCGCTTCGAACGGAGGCAATTTTCTCGGTGATTTTAAAAGCGGGCTCCGCAAGAAAATGGAGGAAAAGGGAGGGTTGAGACAGAGCAGACCTGTCCCCATTTTCCGTACGGTCCCCACACCTTTTCCTCGCTTGTTTGACCATAAGCACATACTCATAGCATTACGAGTATTCCAATTAGGAATAGCGTTAGAATTAAAAAATCCAGCCAAAGGACTACCTGATAAACCGATAGCCGAATCTTGATGTCTCCTAAAACCATCGCACATACAATTGATGCTATCAACACAGTAAAACTGATCAAACGCATGAATCGTGCCTGAGCAACCATCTGAGCGGCTGTTGTCATTTTGGGAAGCCGATCGCCATTCGTTAGGTTAGTCACTGTAAGCCGCGTAGGAAGCTGGGGATTGCCCGATTGCACTCCCAAGTACGCAAGCGGGAACCCCAACCAACATACGATTGTTAAACAGATTAATAGAGGGACAAAAGTAGGCTCCCACCATCGCCATACGGACAATATTGGCGCAATTGTACTTGTTTTCATTGCGTCTTGCCTCTTCCTGGCAGCTGCCGACAAAGGTGGATTCGCCCCTGTGGTTCATCGAATTAAAATTCGGGATCGCCTGAGGTTCCGGCCTTCACGGAAATGCTCGCGGTTGCATCGTAATAGAAATACCAGTTCGCTCAGTAATTATAATCAGAGTTCGTCGGATTTGCGACGCGTTGGCCGCCCCCTTGAATCCACTGCGAATTCAACACGCTGATGAAAAGGAAAAGGGGTCATAAGGACCGCTCTCAATTTAATGGCGGTCATCGAAGAGATTCAGAGCCGTCCCGTTTTCTGCATCCAAATCGGGCTTCGCAAGAAACTGGCCAAAACGGAGGGGTTGAGGCGGAGCGATTCCATCCTCTTTTGCGTTCTTTGTGCTTGGCGTACCGCGCTCCGCTGCGCGTTGCGGCTGACCCATTCGCGACGGGCAGCGGAGCGGTGGGGAGGAGGACGGGGGCCGGGACGATCATTTCTCGTAATTACCGCCCGGTCGACTTCTGTCAGAACGATCCGCCCGGGTCAATTCCACAGGATCAAGCCCGGCTCGAACGGCGTTGCCAAATCGGGCGTGCCGGGGAGGATTCTTATCGCGAAGCCCTGGCGGCCGCTTAGGCGGCAGTCGATGCTGCCTACGAACAGGTGCCGGTCGGGGGCCAGGGCCTTGGAGTGGGTCATCGCCAGCGCCTGCGGCTGCTCGATTTCTCCTCGCGCGCTGACGGGGCCGGCGTAGAGCTGGACCGTCAGGTCCTTGGGGTCCACGCCCGGCAGGTCCACCAGGGCTTCGACTTGCATGCTGTCGCCGACCTTGAAGTGGCCGTTGCCGCTGGTGTGGACGCCGACGATGCGGATGTTGCCCCAGAGGTGGCGGAGGGAGTCCTTGGCTTTGGCCAGGGCGATGGCGCGTTTGAGCCCGTCGCCGGCCAGGAGCGTGCCGCGGTCGAAGGCGGGGACGTAGAACTTCTCGGCGTAGTCGCGGACCATGCGGTTGGTGTTGAAGACCGGGGCGAGTTTGCGCAGGCAGTTCTTCATCCGCGCGATCCACTCGTGCGGGACGTTGT
>JAQGHH010000349.1 GCA_028288945.1 Phycisphaerales bacterium | reverse complement strand
CACATCAAGCCGGCCGAAGGTCGCGGCGGTCTTTTCGACCGCGGCCTTGACGGCGTCAGCGTCGGCGGCGTCCGCCTGGATCGCGATCGCCTTCCCCCCGCCGCGTTCGATCGCTTGAACGACGGATTCGGCGGCGTCCGCTCCCTTCGTGTAAGTAATGGCCACGCCCGCCCCATCGGCGGCCAGACGTTTGGCGATCGCGGCCCCAATGCCTCGCGAACCGCCGGTGACCAGTGCTGCTTTGTTGGTCAAGTTGGACATGCTCCGTATCCTTTCGGTTTTGTGAGCGCGTGGTTCGCCACGTAGCGGATTCCACCAATGCCGTCGCTCAGCCTTGCGCCGCGAGGGATTAATATGTACGTCCGTATTACTTGTCAAGCACGATGACGTCTTCGACGTCATGCTGGACGATGCTGCCTCCGATCATCTCGATGTTTCCGGACATCCGCCCGCTGTCCTCGGTGCGCGTCGCACCAATGGAGTCGAGCACGGAGCCTCCTCAGGCGCTGGGCCCGGGCAGGCCGGACACCCCCGGCGGGGCCGCGGTTGACGACCGGCGTGTGCGCTCGTGACGTCAGCGCCGAGCGCGCGATCTCGTCCTTGCGTGCAAACCAGATGCCTTCATGATTACGGGCGTAGGTGAGAATCGGTCGAGCGCGCGCACCCGCCCGGCGCGGCCCGAGATGCGGTCGTGCAGGCTGAAGACCATCATGCGCCGCCGCGGACTCCTCGTAGAGCTGATCGAACTCGTCCTTCAGCCCTGCTCATAGGCGTGCGGGTTCCACCCTTCGAACGGGAACGAGACGATGTCGTTCATGTGGAACGTGTAGGGGACGGCGACGAAATCCTTCTCGCTCAGCGGTGTGATGAACGGCTCGTCATAACTGGGTCCGCCGATGTGATAGAGGAAGCCAAGATCCTGGAGGATTTCCAGCGTGTGGACCGAGTTCCTCATCCAACACGCGTTCCATCCGATCGGCCGCTGTCCTGTCGCGCGGACGATGCTGGCGGAGCGGCGTTCCGGGCCAGTGCCGAGGCGGCAACCACCCCGGCTGCGGAAGCGCCGGCTTGTGTCATAAATGTCCGGCGGGTCACGCTAGATTCGGAGGTGGTTTCGTTGGCCATATCGCCTCCTTGTGCGTGTTTAAGTTGGATCGGAGTTTCACAGTGATTCGACGTCCTCGGGCTGTATGAGAGTTCACCCCTAAAGGGGGTTCAACGGCTCTCAGTTACCTGAGCGGAGGGGATATGGTCATGCGCTGGCTATAGGCCTGGACAATCGCACTAATCATTGGCCCGAACGTGTCCTTCAACTCGGCGCAGCGGGAATGGTTTTGCAGCTCGACCCCCTTCCGTTCGCTGCGAATCAGCCCCGCCTCGCGCAGGATTTTGAAATGCTGTGAGAGCGTCGATTTGGGCAGCGGCGTATCGCATACGTTCAAAAACGCCGAGCAGTTCCTGGTGCAATCAGCGTTCGCCAATTGCACAAAAATGCGTATGCGCACCGGGTCCGACAGGGCGTACAGGATGCCCTCGATGGTGATCTCCTCCAAAGGCGGGTGATAAAGCGGCCTCATTTCAGCAAATTTTATTGCCGCTTGACCTCATTGTCCATTAGTTCTATACTTCCGAACTATTGGACAAGGAACCAACCCTAACAGGAGCATCGTCATGGCAAAGCTTACAGGGAAAGTCGCATTGATTACCGGCGGCAACAGCGGCATGGGATCGGAGACCGCCAGGTTGTTTGCCGCCGAGGGGGCCAAAGTCGTCATTACCGGCCGTCGCAAGAAAGACCTGGATGAGGCGGCTAAATCCGTTGGGGCTGCCGCGTTTGCCGTTCAAGGGGACGTGTCAAAACTGGACGATCTCGACCGGCTGTTCGCCGCCATCAAGGAGAAATACGGCCGCCTTGACGTTGTCTTCGCTAATGCCGGATTTGGCGAGGTCGCTCCGTTTGGGCAGGTAACGGAAGACCAGTTCGACCGTCAATTCGCCACCAACGTGAAGGGGCTTTTCTTCACCGTGCAAAAGGCGTTGCCCCTGCTGCGCGAGGGGGCCTCGATTATCCTGAACTCCTCGATAGCCGCGACCAAGGGCATGGAGGCGATGAGCGCTTACAGCGCCACCAAGGCGGCAGTCCGCTCTTTCGCGCGCACCTGGACGACCGACCTGAAAGCACGCAAAATCCGCGTGAATTCCCTCAGCCCCGGCCCCATCGAAACGCCCATCTTCGGCAAAATGGGCTTGAACGAAGATCAAGCGAACGGCTTCAAGCAGGCCTTGCCCGGCATGGTGCCGCTGGGGCGCATCGGGACGTCCGGGGAAATCGCCAAAGCCGCGTTATTCCTCGCCTCCGACGACAGCAGCTACGTCACCGGCATCGACCTCACCGTCGACGGCGGCATGGCACAGGTGTAGCCGATCTTGTCCGTGCAGTTCTGATGAGCAAGGCTGTCAACCCTTTATTCAATGGCAAAGGCTGTCTACGCCACGGGTGAGGCCAAATTATAATCGGGATCTCATTGGGTAGGGTACCGGTCGGGGAAGGTCACTCTCATTTCTGCGCAGAAAACGCGGGGGCAAACCGCCGTTCGTGTTCGAGCAGCCATCGCTTGCGCGG
>JAQGHH010000341.1 GCA_028288945.1 Phycisphaerales bacterium | reverse complement strand
ACAATGCTCCAGTCGGCGTTTTCTACACCCCCGGCGGCTGGAAAATCGGTGAATCGGTCCTCGGCACGGGCGAGCTGACCCTTCAGCCCGCGAGTGACGGCTCGGTGTCCGTCAACAACCGGGCGTTTCGCGGCCGATATCGCTTCGTCCCTCGCCCGGGCGGAAAGTTCGACGTCGTCAATGACCTTGACGTCGATTCCTACCTGAAGAGCGTCGTTTCCAAAGAGCTATTGTGGAACTGGCACGACGAGGCCTACCGCGCCCAGGCGATCGTCGCCCGCACGTACGCCCTCTACGTCTCCCGCACCGCCAGTGAAAGCGCGAGCTACGACCTCTACGCCGACGTTCGCAGCCAAGTGTATGGAGGAATAGCCGGCGAGACCGCAAAGAGCCGCAATGCGGTTGAGGCGACCCGCGGCATGGTGGTCGCGTTCGGCCCGCTTGGCCAGGAAAAGATCTTCAAGGCCTACTTCAGCTCCTGCTGCGGCGGGGTCACGCAGTCCGCCGCCGCCGCCTTCGGCGACCCGCCCAGCGAGCCGCTTTCCGAGCAGAACATCGGCCCGCGCTGCTCCGAGTCGACCAAATTCAATTGGCCGGCCGTCGTGATGACCAAGCGCGAAATCACCCGCCGCCTGCGGCTATGGGGCGCTTCCAACAACCAGCCCGCAAAAAGCATCGGCGACGTCGCCCGCATCGAAATCCACTCGACCAACCGCTTCGGCCGCCCGGCGAGCTTCCTCGTCACCGACGCCCGCGGCTACCGCTACGGCCTCGAATGCGAAGACTTCCGCCACGCCCTCAACACCGACGCCGCCGACGGCGTCACGCTCCCCAGCAGCTTCTTCCACCCCGTCACCGAACCCACCTCCATCCGCTTCGCCAACGGCCACGGCTACGGCCACGGCGTAGGCCTCTGCCAATGGTGCGCCCAGCACCAGGCCACCGCCGGCGTCTCCCACGAACAGATCGTCCTTGGCGCATTCCCCCACTCGACTCTCGTGCGCGTCTACTGATCGCGGGCGGAAACACTGAATCCGGAAACGCTGAATGATGAACTCTGAACTCTGAACGAATGCGGGTGAAGCGATTCAGCTTTTCTGTTCAGAGTTCAGCATTCAGCGCTCTCCCGGTTCTCCCGCTTACTGCTCCGGCGGGGCGGGTTCTTCGATGGAGTGCATGCCGGCAAAGGGGAGCAGCGGCATGCCTCGGAGGGAGCCGGTGGCGCTGGCTTTGCCGCCGTCGGATTGGAACTTGATGGATTGCAGGAATTCCAGAACCGGCTTCATCGCGGGCTGGCCCTGAACGACCTGCTGACCGGCCTGGATGCCCTGCTGCAGCGTGTTCTGCATCTCGGCCACCGCCGATCTGGCCTTGGCGGCATCCGTCCCGGTGGCGTCGAGGCGGAGGTCGGTGACGATTTCCTTGCCGTCCTGTTTTTGCGTGGCGACGAGGGTGGCCGTGTCGAACTCCGCCAGCGGGCCGGCGATCTGTTTGAGCCCTTCGGTCATGTTCGCCGCGGCCCAGAGCGGGGCCTTCGTGTCCACGCCTTTAAGGATCTTCTGAAGCTCGGCATTCGTGGAGAACTCGCCCGCGTTCTTCTTGCTTGACGCGATCATCGCCTCCACGGGAATGTCGGCGTTCATCTCTCCGGTGAGCAGCATCGCGCGATGGTCGGAAGGGACCATCAGCGAGGTTTCATTGTCCATCTTGAAGACCTCGACGCCGTCCACCACCTTCGCGTCGGCAAACTGCTTGTGCAGCGCCGCGGCGGCGGCATGGGCGTCGAAGGTGCCGTGGACGACGAACACCGCATACGCCGGCACGCCCGGCGGGCCCGCGTAAAACCCGAAGGTCACCGAATCCACCCGCACGTTCCCAACCGTCTCGAGCACCTGCAGGATTACCGCCGTCGATTGCGCCTTCGCTTTTGCCTTTTCGGCGTCGGGCATGGGCGTGTTGTCGATGATCTTTTCGATGGAGAATTCTCCGCCGCCCTGCAGCGCCGACTGCGCCACGAGATCGAGCTTGGCCGGAAGCAATCCCAGATCCGTCGCGCGCTCGGCATCCGTTGCACCGACGGAGGGGATTTCCTTCCCCTCGATCTTTGCGATGGCGGCTTTCGCGTAGTCGGCGACAAACATTTCCTTGCTGTCGAGCAATCCCTGAAGGGCTGGCAGACCCTCCTTCTTTTTCATCCCACCGAGCGTGCGGATCGCCATCAGCCGACGGACCGAACCGGCTTTGGACGACGATCGCACCTGCACCGCGAGGGCCTTGGCGCGGGCGGCGACTTCGGGCGCACTGTTCTTGGCGGCCTCTTCCAGAGCGGGAAGGGCGGCCGGCCCGAGGGCCGCGATCTGCGCCGCCGCGGCATCACGGACCTTGGGGTCGTCCGCGTCGAGGCCGTCGATCAATTTTGAAACGTCGGCGGGTTTGACGGGGTCGAGTTCATGAATGAGTTGATCGACCGAAACGGTTACGCCCTTGGCTTTCCAGTAGGCATCGGTGGAGAGGACGCCGGCCAGGTCGTTGACGCTGCCGCCCAGCAGCACCAGCAGCAGCCCCAGCACGCTCGAAAAACCCATTGCCATGACGGTCCTCAAAGAAGACGCAGCGGTGTATCCGCCCGCGCTGGGCGGTAAGCGAGCAAGCCTAGACTGCCCCTGCGCCAGCCGCAAGATGGAACCGGGCGATGAGGCGGGGGAATTTGAATGGAGAGGGGAAGGGCCGGGTTTGAGGATAGACGATAGAGGATGGAGGATGGCAATTTAGTGCCATCCTCCATCCTCTATCGTCTATCCTCAAACTTCCCCGTTCCCAACCTCCGCCCCGGCAATAATTGCGCATTTCCTGAATTTTTCCGGAGAAATCCCTTGCAATTTTCGGGAAACTTTTGAAACTGTCTGCACCTAGCAGGCTAGGCAGCCCGAGGAACGGGCACGCTTGCGGGATCATGTGAATCGGGGCTCGACCCTACACGCGCTTTTAGGCAAGGAGGCCTTTTTATGGCACGGCTGCATACCTGGATCGCTCTTTCCCTCATCAGTTTTTCCGCCGTCGGCTGTGTTTCCACCGAACAATACAAGGCCGTCCAAATGGACCGCGACCGCCTTGCCGAGCAGCTCGCTCATTCCGAGCAGGCCAAGGCCGAGGCCCTCGCGTCGGGTCAGGCTTACAAGCAACAGCTTGATAGCATTGGCCTGGGCGCGAATGCCAAGGACGCTCTGATCGTCAATCAGGCCAACCAGATTGCCGAGCAACAGCGGCAGTACGATGAGCTCAACCGCAAGTACGGCGACTCCATCAACCGCACCGCCAGCGCCGCGGCCCTGCCCGGGCCTCTGAATGACGCTCTCATTGCATTCGCCAACCAGTACCCCGAACTGGTGGATTTCGACAGCGCCCGCGGCACAGTGAAGTTTAAGAGCGACGTGACCTTCGCCCCCGGCAGCTCGGTGCTGACCGCGCAGGCCCAGACGGTCATTGACCGCTTCGCTGGCATCCTCAATTCCGCTGCGGCCGCGTCGTACGAGCTGATGGTCGTTGGGCACACTGACAACAGCCGCGTCTCGCACGAGGCGACTCGCGCCGCCGGGCACAAGGACAACTGGTACCTGTCGGCCCACCGCGCCATTGCGGTCTCCGAGCAGCTTCAGCAGAAGGGCGTAAACCCCGCCCGGCTGGAAGTGGCCGGCTTTGCCGAGCAGCGCCCGATCGCCAGCAATGCCACCGAGGCGGGCAAGGCCCAGAACCGCCGGGTCGAGGTCCTGATCCTCCCGGGCACGGTCCGCAACAACGTGGCCGCCACGCCGAGCAGCCCCACCCGCACCGCGGTGAAGCCCAAGCCGGCCTACAACAAGGATGTGGTTGACACCGCCGACCAGCGCAAGCCGGCGTTCAATAAGTAAAAGTAACGCCGATACTTTCGAGCTTATCAACAAGACACCCCGGCGCGGCAGCGCCGGGGTGTTTTTTCGTTGCGCGATGGCGCCTACCTGAGCCGTCGGTTCAATCCGAATTCCGAATCCCTCTTCGAGCCTGAGCCTCAGAGCCGAAGGCCGAAACCCGGATCAAATCCGAATGACGAAGTCCCGGTTCCGAAGAACCGATTGTGCTGGAATCGGGTCCGCGGTCATCACAGAGACCCCATTCGGGGCTTCGCCGCTGTCGCGTCGACGCCCCGAACGCGCTCTCTGTGGCGTTTGTGATTTCGATAGACCTTTCGGCGGGCTGACCACCGGCCCCTTCGCTCAATACTCCAAAAACTCATTCGCATTGAGCAGCCCGCGACAGAGCAGCCCGAGCCCGCGCTGCTTCACGATGTCAATCGCCGCTTCGCGCTCTTCGCGCTCAGGAAGTCGCCCAAACGCGAGGCGGAACGCGCAATCAGTCTGCGCTCCCGGATTGTCCCCAGCCTCGGCCTTCACTCGCCCGG
>JAQGHH010000325.1 GCA_028288945.1 Phycisphaerales bacterium | reverse complement strand
GTTACCGCCTCCGGCGGCAAGATCGACGCGCTGGTTCCGTGGCTCTCGGTGCGGGAGATTCGTGACGTGCGTTGGTCATTGTCGGGCGCGGTGGATCATGCGGTGGACCTTCCGCTGCATCCGCTGGCCGAGGACGAACGGCTGATCGGTTATGCCGGGGCGGACCCGGACGCGCTGGCCTCCTTGTTTGCTGGGCAGACGCTGGTCAGGGTTCCGCTCGATCTCACGCGGCCGTTGGCCGGGCCGATCGAGGCGTGGGAGGCGCTCGACGGGGTCGTGCTCGACGCCGCCGCGGCGGGCCGGGTGGATGAGTCGCAGCTCCGCGGGCTGCTGGCGGCGGGAACGGCCGTCGCAATTAAATCCGACCGCCGGCCCGGCGGGCCGTGGCCCTGGCAGAAGCAGGGCGCGTACTTCGTCTTGCACATCCCGATATCCGGGCCACAGTCGGTGTTCGTGCCCGAAGGCGCATACGCCCCGACGCAGGTCTGGCTCCGTGGGTGGCCCGCGCCGTTTCGCCGGCACATCATCCTTGCGGCGGTTTTGTTCACGATACTCGCCACCGCCCTCACGCTCTGGCGTTCGCGATGGATGGCCTTGTCCGTGCTCGCGCTGTGCGCCCTGTCGGCCGGCGCGATCCTGGAGTGGCGCGCTCATCAGCATGTCCAGTTGGAAGCCGGCGGCTCGGTCATTGTCCTCAACGAATCCACCACGCAGTACGACGATTGGACCTATCGCGCCGTCCTCCGCCCCGCCGACGGGATCGTCGCATGGCATCCGTCCGTCCGCCCGATCTTGGCTTACCCGCGCCAACCCGCCGATTCAGACCTGCGCCTCATCTGCGCCGCCGACGGCCAGCCGCTGGAGTTCCGCTACCGCCAGGAGCCAGGCAAGTCTCTCGCGTTCCTCACGCGCGCTCTCCGCGCTGAGCGCCCAGCGGTCATGCCCATGCTGCCGGTGAGCTCTCCGCTACGAACTCTCGCCGACACCCTTTACGCCGGTCCCGGCGACCGAATCGTCGGGCAATTAGTTGAGGATGGCGAAAACCGCTGGCCGGCGGTCGTGGTTGAAAAAGCGCACAACCCGCCGGCCCGGCTTTCTCAGTAGCAATTTCGACGCGCCTACCGTCCGAACCCCGGCCAGTCGTGGGCATGGTTCCACGGCAAGCTCACTGTGAAATCCACACCTTGTATGTTCGTGTCGCCCTTGCCGACGACGACCGGATTTGGCGCCGGCGAAGTCTGCCGCATTCCTGACGGCAACACCAAAACAATCTTGTATTCTCCGACGGCACTAAGGCCGTACGCGATCGTCGGGACACTTGCCGGGCCGCTGAGCTGATCGAAGCGATAGTGGGCCCGGCTGTCAGTCACGGTTGTCGCAAGGACGTTGCCCTCCATGTCCTGCAATTGGAGTTTCATCTGTGGGATCGGGCCGTACGTTCCGTCGCGATTCCTGTCGAGGCCCGTGTGGTCATACCACCCGCCGCTCACGGTGCCGCTGACAGACGCCCGGAAGTAAAAGACGTCGCTTTGAAGGTTGGTGATCTCCGTGTTCGCTGCGATCACCTTCGCCAGTGTGTTGCCTTGCTGGAGGATGCTTCGTTCCTCGGCGTTGAAGCTTTCGTTGCGGTAGAAGAACCGATCGCCGTCGCGCAGGCGCGTGAACTGATCGACCATGATCGCCTGGAAGAGCGGCCCGACGTCGGAGCCGCGGACGTGGTCTTCGGCCAGTCCGCCCTCGAAGGCGTCGATGGTGTTCACGCCGCCGGGATAGGCCTGCGCGAGTTGGTGCTGGACGTTTACGTCCTTCGTGATCTGCGAAAAGCTCGTGACGGCAGGCAACCCCATGGCGATCCGGAGGGTGTTGTAATCGGGGATGCCGTTGTCGCGGTCGCGCTGAACGTCGCGGGCCATGAGGTCTTCACCGCCGAATCCGCCGTTGCCGAAGAGGAGGTTGCGGACGGCGTTGACCGCCATCAGGTCGGTCGCCTGTGAAACGCCGTCCGCGACTCCCTTGAGCACCGCGCCGATGTCCGAGGACGTGTGGCCCGTGAGCGGGTCCACGACTCCTCTGGGGTTTAGGATCGTGGGGTTGAAGAAGTCCTCGGCCAACGGGATCGCAGACCCGTTCGGGTTGACGTCGGCGATGCGGGTGCCGTCATTATTCGCGCGCTCGATGTTGCTCGACAACAGGCTGTGCCCGAACCGAAAGGCGACGGTGGCGAATTCGTTGGAGATCGTCGCATCGACGTTGGGTTTGTACCCGCTGTAGCCGGGGAGGGCATTGTTCCCGAGCACCGCCGGTATCCACCCGTTGAAGACGATGTTCTGATACTGTGCGACGTTCAGCTTGCGCGCCTCCTGGAATAGCTGTTCGTCCGTCCACGCCGGATGCGCCTTGTGCAGCTTGCCGGCAATTTGGTTGTGGTTGCGGACGAACAGGGTTTGCATCGCCGTGAGTTCGACGTTCTCGTTGCCGCGCACGTCCCCGGTCGCGAAGAGCTGGCTTTGCGGCACCGCGTGGGCGTCGTTGGCCATGTTCAGGGCCGCGATTTGTGCCGGCGTGAAATAGGTGGTGTTGTCATACGGGAGCATGTTGCCGGGGCTGGTCTTCATCAGACCGCCTTTGAACGTGCGCAAGGCGTCCGCGACGATCTGGCTTGAGCCGTAGACCTGCGACAGATCGAGGTAGGAAGTGACGGTCGTGATCTGCTGGAGCGGATTGGCGGTACTCGTGCCGGTGCCCGGGTCGGTTTGCGAGCGGGTAAAGGGGAGGGCGTTTGGGCCGATCGGATCGCCCGCGGCGACGGCGATCGGGAAGGACGCGCCGCCGTCAGGGGTGTGATCGAGATCATGGTCGATGAACTGGCCGAACACGTACCCGTAATCGGAAAGGCTCTGCCGGTCGACCGTTTGAAGCTCTTGGGACGGGTCGGCGGGGTTGGCCTGATTGTTGAGGATATTGCTAATGGTCCGTGCGCTGAGGTCGCTAGGTAGTGACGGCGTGCTGACTCCATCCGCATAAGCCGCGGCGGCGAGTCGGAGTAGATCAGTGCCGGCCTGGCCCCAGGAAGCATTGGTGATGTTGTTTCCCGTTCCGTCGAAGGATTCGACGGTAGAGGAAAGATGAACGCGAGATTCGAGCGGCTCCACGTGCGAGGGAAAGCTCCTCGTATGGTTTCGCCGATTCGACAACGATGACGCACGGCTACCACTTAGCCAGTTGAACGATTGCATGTTTGCTCCAGGTGTTAAACGACGTTACCGGCTTGCTCCCAAGGCGCGTCGGGATCGACGCACTCATGCCACCGAGTCCTCCAATGAAAGAGAAATTGATGCGCGTATGCCGCAATGCAACAAAGTCCGCGGCATCACCGCAGGGGCGCGAAGGGTCCGCGGCGGCGCATAGCGTCCGCAGGCGGTCTGGCGCCGTGAAGTCGAAACCTGTCTGTCTCGTGTGGAACCGCAGCAGCGGCGTGGTCCGGAGAATTCTGCCTTCGTCCAAAGACGAATTCGATTCTTCCCGGCCCATTGGGCGAGCGCGCCGCCCGCCAGCGAACTAAAGTGCAAAATCACTTGCTTTCACGCCAGCAAAATCCCCACGGAATTCAATTTCTTTTCAGCGGTCCGGAGTCGTTCCTCCCTATCTGACGTCACGACACGGCCGCGGATTACATAATTTCATGGACAAAGGACTGCCCCGCCGGGCGCAATCTGGTCCATGAAAAGCCGCGTATTCCGCGGTCGTACGCCCGGGCAGTGCGCAATCCCATCCCGGCGCTTTCCCACGCCGCCTGTTCCGCGATAGACTTACCCGCTTTCACCCGAGGAGAAGCCGGTGGCGCAGGCGGTATTGGCGGTCGTGAGCGTGCTGGGGAAGGACCAGAAGGGCGTCGTGGCGCAGTTCGCCACGTACATCGCCGAGCGCGGGGTCAACATCGAGGACATCGAGCAGCGTGTCGTCCGCGGGTTCTTCGTCATGGACATGCTCGTGGACCTCAAGGAGCTGAGCTGCGCGCTGTCGGAGCTGATCACCGGCCTGCTCGAATTGGGCCGGCGGATCGACATGGAAGTCCGCGTTCACCTCCACAACGAACGTAAAAAGAAGAAGATCGCGATCCTCGTCAGCAAGGAGCCGCACTGCCTGCGGCAGGTGGTCTCTGACGTGCGCGACGGCCGATTGCAATGCGACATCGCCGGCGTCTTCTCCAACCACCCCGACCTTGAGCCGCTGGCCAAAGAGGCCGGCGTGCCCTTCGCCTGGAAGGGCCACGACGACCTCGCGGCACATTTCTCCTGGCTTTCGGATCAGCTCCAGCGGGCCGGGGCCGACCTCGTCGTGCTCGCTAGGTATATGCGCATCCTTCCCGCCGGGTTGATCGCGGCATTTCGCCACAAGATCATCAATATCCACCCGTCGTTACTCCCCTACTTCCCCGGCGCGGCCCCCTACCGCCAGGCCTACGAGAGTGGCGTCCGCGTCCACGGCTGTACCGCCCACTTCGTCACCGAGCAGCTCGACGAAGGGCCCGTCATCCTTCAGGACGTCTTCCACATCAACGTCGGGGCTGACACGTTGGACGATGTCAAGGAAAAGGGCCTTGATCTGGAAGCGAAGGTGCTGAGCAAATCGGTGCAGTTGTTTTTGGACGAGGAACTCGTCGTCGTCGAGGGGAAGGTGATCTTTAAGCCGGGGATCAGCCGGTTTTTCCGCTCGCCCGAGGCCGGCGGCACGGGCGGGGGGCATGAAGAATTCCGGGAAGCACGTCGGGACAAATGAAGCACGTCGGGAGAATTGCCGAAGTGACAGCGAAAAACCATCTTCACGCCGCCGCCGAGTACCAGCCGATTTTCCGGCAGGTGGGGCTCGACGCCGAGGCGGTCTTCACGCACCCGCAGATCGTCCCCTGGCGGCGACTGCCCGACCGTGAAAACTGCACGCTCGACGCTCCGCTCGAAGACGGCAGGCGCATCCGTCTGCACGTGAAGCGCTACGCCCCGTCGCGCCGGCCGACCACGCCCGCCGAGGACGAAGTCGCCGGGCACCGGCTGCTTATGGCCCACGGCATCCCCACCGCGCCGCTCGCCGCCTGGGGCGT
>JAQGHH010000293.1 GCA_028288945.1 Phycisphaerales bacterium | reverse complement strand
CAACACGAAGTCCGACCCGCTGGCCGAGTACCGCGTGGCGATGGCGGGTGGCAACGCTCAGGCGGGGAGCCGGATCTTCCGCGAGCGCGCGGATGCCTCGTGCATCCGCTGCCACACCGTTCACAAGGAGGGCGGCATCGTCGGGCCCGTGCTCGACGGCATCGGCGGCAAGCAAAACCGCGACTATCTGCTCGAATCGATCGTCTATCCGAATGCCAAGATTGCCGTGGGATTCGAAGGCGTGGTCCTGAAGCTCAAGGACGGCAAGACCGTCCAGGGCGTGCTGAAGAAGGAAACCCCGGCCGAGTTGACGCTCATCAACGCCGACGGCCAGACCCTCGCTGTGCAAACCTCGCAAATCCAATCGCGCGAACACGGCCTTTCGGCCATGCCGGAGGGCTTCGGGAAAGCCCTGTCCAAGCGCGACCTTCGTGACCTCGTGGAGTTTTTGGCAGAGTTGAAGTAGCCCGCTCCGCGGCGGGAATTATTCACCGCAGAGACGTGGAGAAAAGCGGGAGACAGTTGCTTCAGATCGAAGACAAGAAAAGATACATAAAGACATAAAAGCGTAAGGGCGACTCGAGTGACCGAGTCGCCCTTACGCGTTAGTTCTTGTCACTTCCTCGTCTTCTCAGCCTTCTCCGCGCCTCTGCGGTGAATAATCGGCTCACCGCTTCGCCTGGTCGTAGTAGCCGACGAAGTAGAGGAAGCGGTTCTGGTTGACGATCGGGATGCCCAGGGTGATCGCCTTGGACTTGTAATCCTGGTAAATGTCGAGTTCCTGTTGGGCACGTTCCTTGCGGGCGATTTCCGGGGCGGTGGGGGCGTCGCCAAGGACGGGGATCGCCGGCTCCTTGCCGAGGACCAGGAAGTCGGTGTCAACGTTCACCTGGTCCGACACGCGGCCGCCCCACTGGGTGCAGAGCCGGCGGACGACGTCGGCTTCGCCGGGCGTGAACTGGCCGGTGCCCGAGAGGTCAAAGGCGCCGTACACCACGAAGTTGTATTTCGTGTGCACGTCGTAGACCAGGTTCATGATGAGGTCGCCTTCAACGATCGTTTGACCCGTGGCCACCTTGATGATCCGGCACTCGGCGGTGTTCGGGAGGATACGGATCACTTCGATGGAGGCCTTGCCGGCCGGAAGGTCGGTATCTTCGTTCGGTCCGGCCGTTAACGGGGGCAGGCCCTTTCTTTGATCGTAAACCTCGAACGTGAGGCCCGGAGTAATCTGCTGGCCTTCGCCGAGGTTGATGTAGACGATTTTATTATCCGGCACGCGGGAGATGGTCCCGTCAACCTGCTGCAGAGGCCGGGTGGCGTTCTGGCGGTAGTGAGTAAGCCGGGCCAGCACCTTGAAACCGAAATCCTGGCTCTTCTTCAACTCGCCCTGCACCTTGGTCAACTCGTTCTGGGCAGTGCTCGCCAGGGCCTGGGCTTCCTTCACGGCCTTGTCAGCCGCGGCCTGAATTTCGGCGATGTTGGCAGTCTTTGACTGCTGGTATCCCTGGTTTGACGCTTCGGCCGCGGCGACTTTCGTGTTCAAGTCGGCAATGACTTTGTCCTTCTCGTCGAGCAGGCCCTTCTGCGCGTTGGTCAGCGCGACGACCTTTTCATTCGCGGCCTTCAAGTCGGCCTGCACCCTGGCGATTTCCTGAGTCTGGGCCGCGACCTGCGACACCAAGGCGCGGACGGAAGCGAGCAGATTGTCATCCGAAAGCTTGACGGCGACGTTGGCCGCCTTCAGTTGCTCGGCCGCGTCGGCCAGAGTCTTGGAAACTTCCGCGCTGACGTTATCAAGTGGGGCGGCGGCGTTGCCGGTGATGAGCTTCGCCTCGGCGGCCCGGTCGGCGAGGGCGACCTGGATGCCGGTGAGCGGGGCACGCTTCCTGGCCCGCTCATTGAGCGTGGCGACTTCGGGGTTCGTCAGGTCATTGAACACGGCCACCGGTGCGAGTTTCTTGATGTCCTGTTCGTTCTTGACGAGCGAGGCTTGCAACTGCGTGTTGTAGTAAATGGCGAAGATGGTGGAGGTGACCCAGAGAATGACGAAGATCACCAACGAGGTGATCAAGGTTGAGCGGGACCCTTGGGGGCTTGCGATGGGGGGCATGAGAACCTCCAGGTGCGTTGTGGAGACAGGCCCGGGCGGGAACGCCCGCCTGGGCACAAGGTGAGAATCCGGTGGCAAGCTGCCGGCTCCCGCCGGCATTCCGCTGGCCACGCATCGGCAGGGGGGACTATTCCGCCGGCAACGTAACGGCGCACAATCTACATCTTCCCCCTGTGCCCGGTCAAGGAAAAGCCATGAGCACGCCGCGGGGCGTCATGAGAAATCATGGACTTGGACGGCTAGAATCCAAAGCCGTATCCTGTCCGGGGGGAAGGCGCAGGAGCGGCAGACGCCGCACTTCACGAATGGCAAAGACTTTTTACGTTATCGACGGACACGCACAGATTTATCGGGCGTATTTCGCGCCCTTCCGCGATCTCACCAGCCCGACCGGCGAGCCGACGCGCGCCACTTACGTCTTCACCCAGATGCTGCTGAACCTGGTGAGCCAGCGGAAGCCCGACTACCTGGCGATGGTGATCGACAGCGGCGACGACACTGTGTTCCGCAAGGACATTTTCGCGGGGTACAAGGCCAACCGCACTTCGCCGCCCGATGATTTTTATCCGCAGGAACAGCGCATTCTTCAGATCGTTCGTGACGCGGGAATCCCGATCTTCGCCAAGCCCGGGTTCGAGGCGGACGACCTCATCGCCACCATCGCCAAAAGGCTCTGCGGGCGCGGGTACGAGACGTTCCTGGTCTCCAAGGACAAGGACCTCCGCCAGACGCTCAACGACTGCACGAAGATGTACGACGTGCAGGCGAACGAGGTGATGGACGCCGCGGCCATGGAAGCCAAGCTCGGGTATACGCCGATCGAAGCGGTCGAGATCCAGACCCTGATCGGCGACTCAACCGACAACGTCCCCGGCATCCCGGGCGTCGGGGAGAAGACGGCCGTCAAGCTCGTGAAGAAGTACGGGTCGGCGGACGCGGTGCTGAAGCATCTGGACGACCTGACCCCAAAGATGCGCGAGAACTTCGAGAAATATGGCGACCGCCTCAACATGGCCCGGCGGCTCGTCACGCTGAAGGACGACGTCGAATTCGATTTCGACGAGGAAGTCTGCCGATTCACGGGCCTCAACAACGACGGGCTCCGCCCGCATTTGCAGTCGCTCGGATTCAACAACCTTCTCGGCCGTTTGGGAATGAACACGGCGAAACCCGCCGGGCCGGTAGCGCCCGCGCGGCCCGCCGGGCCGATGCTGTTCCAGGACGGGTTGTTTGGAGACACGCCGGTGCAACAGGGGGACGGGCCGGCGACGGCCGCGCCCGCGGACGATTATGCAACGGGCGTCACCTGCAAATACACGCTCATCAATACCGAGGCTCAGTTCAACGACTTTCTGAACGAGCTCAAAAAGCAGAAGCGCTTCGCCTTCGACACGGAGACCAATCAGCTTGCCCCCGTCGGCTCAACCCTTGTAGGCATGAGCTTCAGTTGGGAAGCCGAGAACGGGTATTACGTGCCGGTGTGCGGGCCGGAGGGGTCGCAGTTCTTGCCTTGCGCCCAGGTGCTGGACGCAGTCCGCCCCATCCTCGAAGACCCTTCGGTTCAGAAGGTCGGGCACAACATCAAGTATGACCTGCTCGTCATGCGCGAGGCGGGAGTGAACCTCCGCGGGATCGTTCTCGATTCGATGGTCGGCGCCTGGCTGGCCGACCCGAGCCGCCTGCATTACGGCATCGACCGCCTCGCCCTCGACACCCTGCGGTTCAAGAAAGTTCCGACCGTCGATCTCATCGGCAAGGGGAAAAACCAGACGACCAAGGACAAGGTCGAGCTGACGAAGATCGCCTGCTACTCGGCGGAGGACGCAGACATCGCCTGGCGGCTGGCGGACCTGGTTGAAAAGAAGCTCGACGAAGTCCCCGCCCTGCGGAAGCTCAGCGACGAGTTGGAAACCCCGCTGATCCCCGTGCTGGCGGAGATGGAGTTCAACGGAATCGCCATCGACCCGGCGGTGCTCAAGGAGCAGAGCGAGGTGCTCGGCACGCGGATCGACGCATTGCGGCTGAAGATTTATGCCGAGGCGGGTAGCGAGTTCAATCCCGATTCGCCCAAGCAACTGGGCGACGTGCTCTTCAACCGCCTGGGCCTCAAGGTCGTCAAGAAGACCAAGACCGGCCCGAGCACCGATGCCGAGGTGCTGGAAAAACTCTCGGTGGAACACCCCGTCCCCAAGCTGCTGCTGGAGTACCGGAGCCTGGTGAAGCTCAAGAACACCTACCTGGACAATCTCACCGCGTACTTGAACCCGAAGACCGGCCGCGTCCACGGGAGCTTCAATCAGACGGGCACCGAGACGGGCCGTCTGAGCATGTCCGACCCGAACCTCCAGAACATCCCGATCCGCACGGACGAAGGCCGCCGCATCCGCCTGGCCTTTGTCCCCGGCGACGCGAAGCGCAACGTGCTCCTCACGGCGGACTACAGCCAGATCGAGCTGCGCATGCTCGCCCATTTCACCCATGAAGGGGCCCTCGTCCGCGCCTTCGAGCAGGACGAAGACATTCACCGGGCGGTTGCCGCGGAAGTGTTCAACGTGCCCTTGGACAAGGTCACCCGCGAGCAACGCGGCTACGCCAAAACCATCAACTTCGGCATCATCTATGGAGTCAGCGCGTACGGCCTGGCCCGCAGAATCGACGGGCTGACCGTGCAATCCGCCGGGGAATTGATCGCGGCGTACAACAAGCGCTTCCCCACCATCCAGGAATTCTTCCGCAAATGCGTCGCCGACGCGCAAGAGAAGGGCTAC
>JAQGHH010000273.1 GCA_028288945.1 Phycisphaerales bacterium | reverse complement strand
TCGGCAAACGCCTTCGCCTTCTCGGTCGCGCCGCGGGGGTCGAAGTCGAACATGCCGGACTCGATCGCCAGGCGCGAGCCGCGGATCTCGTAGGCGTTGCCGTCCCGCGCAACGAGCAGCGGGTCGTAGGCGGCCTTGAACCAGAACTTGTTGGCCGCCGAGCGGGAATTGTCCACCGCGTTGCCGATGGGGATTGAGGGGAGCGTGTCCATTCCGAGCGCCAGCCGCTTGAGTTCATAGTCCGCGGCCACGCAGATGGCGGCCAGGCGCGTGTCGGTGGCGGTGCCGAAGACGCGGACCTCTTGCGGTCCCAGCGCAGCTTCCAGCGCCGCCTTCCGCTCCTTGCGCGGGCGGCCGGCCATGCGTGTCGCGATGTCGTGGGCTTTTTCCAGCGATTTCACGTCGGGGTAAATGCCGCAACCGAATAGCTGCCCGTCGTGGGCGTGCGCGGTGCGCAGCGCGACGACCAGGTCGTCCAGTTGCAGCACGGGCCTGCCGGTGCGCTTGCCGGTAGCGGTCTGCCCGTTGACGGCCCAAGGCTCCGCCGGGCCGGCGATGATCAGGTCCTTTTCATCGGGGTAGACGAAGACGTAGCGAAGTTGCGTGATGCCGCCGAGGTAGCGCAGCTCGTCGGGCACGTCCTTGCCGGCATCGACCCGCGCCTTCACATCGGCGAAGAGTTTGGGCAGCGATACGTAGGCGAATTTTTCCTTCTTGTCGATCGCGTCCGCACTGGGCTTGGGCCGCTGCTGCCGGGCGGTCGTGAGCGTGTCCGCGTCATCGGCTTGCCGGGAGTGGACGTAGCCGTCGGTGTCGATGATGACGCCGGGCGCGCCGCCGATGGGTTGAACGAGCCCACCGCCGCCGAGAAAGACCTGGCCGCGTGCGGCCGGGGACAGCGCCGTAAGCAGAACAATGAAGGCGGCCGGAAGAGAACGAGTCGGATTGAGGCTTGGCATTTGCGGCACTCCCGGCGCCTGTCGCGGCGCGAAAGGAAAACACTCCGCAAGCGGAGCGGCTAAACAAAGGCTCGGTCCGACCGGGCTTTGGCCGCGCTAGGAGGAGTAAACGGGGAATGCTGGGCTTTGCGCGATACCGGACCCGTGCGGGCGGTCGTCGGGCATCGTGCCTGCGGCCGAGGGTGGTGTCAATGAAAAAGATCTGCGCGGCATATGACCGGCCCCGGGACATTTGGGGCGCCGCTTGCCGGTTGAACCAAAGCACCACAATGAAGACGTGCCGCGCCCGGCCTACAGTCCAGCGGCATGGTAGTCATTGCCACGCTGATGGTGGCGGCGGGGGCCGCCGTGTCACTAGTGCCGCACCTGCCAGTGGTGCGGATTGATTCGCAGTACGTCATGCTTTTGTTCCTGCCGCCGTTGCTGTACTCCGCGGCGTGGCGCATGCCTTGGCGCGACTTCCGGCAAAACCTGCGGCCGATCCTGATGCTCGCGATCGGGTTCGTCGTCTTCACCACCTGCGCCGTCGCCTTCGTGATGCACACAGCGCCGAGCGCCGCGAGTTGCTATCGCTTTACGACCGCGGCGAAATCAATGGGGACGTCCTCGATCGCGTCCTTGCGGATCTTGATTTGGAATTGCTCCGCCTGGAAGGGGAGTGGCAAATCTTCGAATAAGTTTGCCGAGGCGGGTGAACGGGAAAATCGACGAGAATTGGAATGGGCTTCATCACGATCACGCCCGGCGCGTATAGAAGATGACGCTATCACCGAGAGTTTCCAGTATGTCATCAAACGCTCGAACAGTTGTTCTCATCCTGATCTCCGCGATGGCTCTTGCAGCCGGTGCGCGTGGCGAGGAGCAGAAGGTGTACAGCGGAGCGGCGTGTGCCGCGGCTGTTGAGGATTTCTTTGCGAACGAAGTTTGGGTCAAGGTCGGGGCGCAAACCTGCCTGGAATGCCACAAGGCCGGTGGCGACGCGGAGGACAGCGACTTCGTTCTGCTGGATCCCGTACGAAGTCCCGGACATGCTCAAGACGACATCTTGCGTCGCAATCGGGAACAGTTCGTGCAGATGGCAAAACTGAAGAAAGGCGATCAATCCCGCCTGCTGCTCAAGGCGGTGGGCAAGCTCAATCACGAAGGCAAACAAGCGATCAAGCCGGACTCGGAGGGCTACCGCGTGCTTGCCGAGTTTGTCCGCCGGCTGAATGACCCCTCTGGTGCGATTGCGGCACGTCCGTCGGCGGAGGACAAAAACGCGCTGCCATTTTTTGATGGGATCGTGATGCTGGACGACCGGAAATTACTCCGGCGCGTCACCCTTTCCCTGGCCGGCCGTCTCCCGACCGATGCAGAATCGGCGGCAGTCGCAAGTCAGGGGCGCAAAGCGCTGCCCGCGCTGCTCGATGCGATGTTGAAGGACGACGCCTTCTACACGCGGCTGCGCGAAGGGTTTAACGATATCTTCCTCACCAGTGGGTACGACGACGTGCCGGAGAACGCCCTTTCCTACGAGCATTTCAGCACGACCCGCGGCTGGACCGAGAAATTCGACTTGAGCCAAATTGCCGATGAGAAGGCGCGGCAGCAGGCCCGCTATAAACTCTCGGACGACTACCGCAAAGCCATCCTCGGCGAGCCGATGAAGCTCATCGAGTATATCGTGCGAAACGACCGGCCGTTCAGCGAGATCGTCACCGCGGACTACATCATGGTGACGCCCTACACGGCGCGTGGCTACGGCATTTACGAAGAGCTGCGCCCCAAATTTAAGAACCCCGATGACCCGTTCGAATACATCCCGGTGAAGCTCAAGGCTCTGGTCGGGCGCGACAAGCCCGACGATCAGGAATCGGCGACGGGCTTCTATCCGCACGCCGGGCTCTTGAGCAACTTCCAGTATTTGAAGCGATATCCAACGACGGAGACGAACCGGAACCGCCAGCGGGCGCGGGTGTATTTCCAGCAGTTCCTCGGGATTGACGTGCTCGAGCTGGCCGCGCGCGTGTCGGACGCCGCCGCGGTCTCGAAGAAATACGAGATCCCCACGATGCAGGCCTCGGAATGCGTGGTCTGCCACAAGACGGTCGACCCGGTGGCCGGGCTGTTTCAGGATTACTGGAAGTTCGAGGGCGTCTACGGGCGGCGGAAGGGGGGCTGGTTCAAAGACATGTTCCCGGCAGGTTACGAGGGGGAAGACCTGCCGGCGGCAGAGCGTTGGCGCGGGTTGCAATGGTTGGGTGAGCGCACCGCGAAGGACCCGCGCTTTGCCGTCGCGATGGTCGAGCATGCGTATTACATCCTCACGGGCCGCAAAGCACTGCGGCCGCCGAAGGATATCGATGACCCTCTCTTCGCCGCCAGGCGCCGCGCGTATCAGGAACAGCGAAAGCAAATCGAGGCGATGGCCGTCCGTTTCGCCAGCGGTGGTTTCAATCTCAAGGGCGTCTTCAAGGACTGGGTGGAGTCAGAATTCTACCGCGCCGACGGCCTGGCCTCCGCGGCCGCCACCCCGCAACGGCGGGCGGAGCTGGACGACGTGGGCCTCATGCGGATGCTCGCGCCCGAGCAGGTCGAGCGAAAGGTCGCGGCGATCTTCGGCCAGCCCTGGGGCAAGCTCAAAGAGGAGCAGATGGCGATGCTCTACGGCGGCATCGACTCCAAGGAAGTGACCGAACGCGCCGCCGATCCCAGTGGGGCGATGGGGGCGATCCAGCGCATTCTCGCCAACGACGTGGCGATGAAGCAGACGGCGATGGACTTCAGTCGCCCGTCGGCCGAGCGCCGGCTCTTCCCGGATATCGACCCCGATGTAGTTCCAGGCACATCGCCCGAGGCAGACGCGAAGATTCGCCGGGCGATTGTGCATTTGCATGAGCGCGTGCTGGGCCGTTACGACACGCCGGATTCGCCGGAGGTGGAGCGAACCTACAAGCTTTTTGCCGGCATCGTGGCTGATGCGGCGGGGCACAAGGACATTGGGAAGGAAGAGAATTGGTTTGGCCGCCAGGGCCTGCTCGCGCCCGTGCCCGACCCGAAGTACACGGTGCGCGCGTGGCGTGCCGTGGTCACTTATCTGCTCCGCCGGCCGGAATTCCTTTACGAGTAACCATGAGACGCGATTTCCTGAAACTTTGCGGTCTTGTCGGCCTGAGTCTCGCGTGTCCGGGCGGGGTTTCGTCGTTGCTGCGGGCGGCGACGAAGGAAGACCCGCCGTACGACGGGCCTTACTACGTCGTGTTCAATGCCTCCGGGGGCTGGGACACCACCTATCTGATGGACCCCAAGGGGATCAACGAGATCAACCGCCTCTACAAGGAAGGCGACATCCTCACCAAGGGGCGGCACAAGTTCGCGCCCACCGCGAAGCAGATCAAGGCCGGGATGAGCAACGAGGATTTCTACAAAGAGTTCGGCGACGAACTGCTCGTGCTCAACGGCCTCGATTACTCGGTGAACAACCATTCGCCCGGCGCGCGCTACATGGCGACGGGCAAGCTCGACAGCATGGCTTACCCGACGTTCGCGGCACTGGTCGCCGCCTGCAAAGGGCCGGCGTGCCCGCTATCTTTCCTGACCTTCGGCAACTACTCGGCCACGGGTAACGTCGTGGCGATGTCGCGAGTTCCCTATCTGCCGTCGCTGCAGAAAATCGCGAATGCCGACGGCATCGACGGGAACCAGCGGTCGCCTTACCACGATGATTTCGCCCTCTCCCGCATCGAGCAGGCACTGCGCGACGAGAATGAATCGCGTGCGATGCCCGCCCCGAGCCCGTCTGAAGGGCCTGCCCTGAGCCCGTCGAAGGGGCCGGTCCGTCTGCCGCGCCAGGAACGTTCGGAAAATATGCTGTACGCGGCCCAGGTGAATTCCAAGGCCTTGGAGCGAATCACCCCTTACATCCCGAAGGGCATCCCCAAGGGTCGTCTGGAACAGCAAGCAGAGATCGCCCTCGCTTCATTCAAGGCCGGCGTCTGCGTCTCGGCGAACCTCACCATCGGCCAGTTCGACAGCCACGCCAACAACGACGCCGATCAGATGAAACTAATCCCCGAGTTCCTCGCCGGGATCGCCTATCTCGTCCGCCGGGCCGAGGCGCTGAAGATTCGCGAGAAGCTCGTCGTGGTCGTCCAGAGCGAGATGGGGCGGACGCCGACGTACAACAATGGTAACGGCAAGGACCACTGGTCCATCGGCTCGATCATGTTCCTCGGCCCGGGCATCCGCGGCAACCGCGTGATCGGCGCGACAGACGAGAAGCAGTTCCACGTCCCGCTCGATCCCCAATCCCTCGCTTGCAACAAGGACACCGGCATCCGCGTGCGCCCCGAGCATATCCACACTACACTACGGCAATTCGCTGGTATTGCCGACCATCCGCTCAGTAAGAAGTTTCCCCTCGGCGTTCTCGAGAAAGAAAAACTGCAAGGCCTGTTGGGATGATCGATGTCAGGAGTTCACCCCACCGGACATGATCCCAAGGTACGCGTACTGACAATGAACCTGCCTCAAGCTGCTTCCAGCCAAGCGGAGAGGGTAGGAATCGAACCTACCTCGCCCTGCAAAGCAGGACGACGGCGGTTTTGAAGACCGCGAGGACCACCAGGCACCCATCACTCTCCGGGAATCATTACGCCATTTCACCGGCCGCGACGGTCGGAGGCTAGGAAGGAAAAACAGCGCCGTCAAGGACGGACGGGTTATGCCGGTATTGTGGCGGGGGAGGGGACGCAGTCGGATTGTGTGTTCTTTAACCGGCGGACTTGCCGGAGCAATTCGTCCCAAGGGACGAAGAACACGTAGATCGGAAAGAAGTGCACGAACCACACGCTCATCAGCAGGCCTATCCCGCATTGCATGCCGAAAGCCATGATCGGGAACAGTCGGCGGGCGTGCCGGCTGAATAGGACCAGTGGGAAACAGGTTTCCGTGAACAGCGCGCCGCCGGCGGAGAATTTGGCGATCAACGGATGGGCGGCGACCCACATGCCCCAGCTCACCGCCGGGGGTTTGGCGTCGTAGAAACGCTGCATCAGCATGATCGCAAAACCGTCGCCCGTCGCCCAGCGGATGCCGCTGTGGAGCAGCTTGGCGTATCCGGCGGCGAAGAACACGATCGACAGCATCACCCACATCGCGCGGACGGGCCAGCGGTATTCGCCGCTGCTCGGGACGACTGGCCCACCCCGGCGGGCGCGGAGCCAGGCGTCGACGGACAGCCCGTTGCCGCAACGGGATAGGGCCATCACGGCCATCGCCGGCACCAGCATCATCGGTGCGGATTCGGCTCGCAGGTAGCTCGATTGCAAGGCGAGCAGGTACGTGCCCAGGAAAAATGCCACCGCCGTGCTGGTGCGCGTGAACAGGCCGAGGCATGCCGTGAGCAGCGAAATCTTCCAAATTGCGGATACCGCGGTCAGCGCCGTCAAGCCTGGGACCGGCAGGTGAAACACATGAAACAGCCAGAGCGGCTTCCAAAAACTGTGAGCCGAAGACAAGTCTCCCCAGTCCCCTAACGGCACATCCAGATAGAGCCACAACAGCATCGCGAAAAATACGAAGCGGCATGCTCCGAGGTTAGTCGGGGCTTCGGGCGTAAACCAATAACGATTCCAGCGTGCGCTCAGGTTCATCGCCGGCCCTCTTCGGTCGTTGTCGTCGAGAGGTGGGCGAACGATCCACGCGGGGTTTCCCGGTTTGAGACGGCGCTGTCGAAACGAAGGGTGACTGACGTTGGAGTGGCCGCATCGCGGGCGTGCGGGTCGAGCGAATCCCAGTGCATCTGATACAGCCTCAAGCTGACGAGCGGCGTTCCGGAATGTTGGCTCGCCCGTCGCCGGGCTTCATAGCGATCCAGTGCGTCGCGGCAGAGGGCTGAGAGCGTTTCGTCTCGCTGTTCTTTGCGGCACTCCGCCCACATGAGGGCCATCCGGAGGTGATAGAGCGGGATAGGGGCGATCGCGGCTTGATTGGTAAATGGCACCTCGCGCCCCTCCGCGGTCACCCCCACGACCTTCAGGCGGTCGTAGTGCGGGTCTTCAGACAGGCCCGAATACATCGTATAGGCATGGAACGGCCAGTGCGGATGCTGCGTGGCGATCGAGAGCGCATGGCCGACGATGATGACCACCACCGCGCAGGTCGCGACGATCATCCGACGGCGGCTCATCGGCTCGACCGGATGGGTCGAATCGGAATCGGCTTTAACTTGAATGGATTCAGCCAACTGTACCCCGCCGCAGTCATACAGGATTACGCAAAAGCCGGTGACTGCGGACCGTCCGCCATCAACTCGTCCCGAAATCACGTTGCCGTGATTCGTGCCCATCCGCCTGCGGCTCAGGCCGTGCGCGGAGGTCGCCCGCGGTAGTCATCGGCTGTTTTAAACAGGCGTGTTAAACGAAAGAGGGGCGTCGTGACTGGAGCTGGTGCGACTATCAAATGCTTCGCGGCATTCCGGACCGCGGGCGTCCTGGAGGCCGACGTGCAGGAGGACGATGTAGGCGGCCAGCAGGCACCAGCACGGCATGCCGCTGTGCTGCCAGACCCCGGTCAGATGGTGGCCCATGGTCGCCACCGGCAGAATGAGTGCGACGAGCAGCATGAAGATTGCAATGGCAGTCGGAAGCCGTGAGGCGCCGGGGCGGGGGAAGCGGACCAGGATTGCCGCGAGGGTGGCGGGGATCACGGCCAGAACGAGGTTGCGGTTCTGGGTATTGGGGCTGAAGGCCAGCACACTTGTTACGAGGCCGGCCCATTCTATGGCCACCAGCGATTGCGACGGACGCATGCGTTGGGCGGTCGGCGCGGGCCAGAGCAAGAGGGGGAGCCGTTCGCGGCGATAGGCGCTGATGGCGACGAGGATACAACACACTGCCACCGCGCCGCCGAGCAGCAGCCCGGACCTTGCCGTCCATCCCACCGATTCGCCCACACGTGCCAACGTGCTGGTGATGGAAATGCTTGAATCCACGCTGGCGGAATTGATGTGCGCCGACCCGGCTGTCGTGCTCGCGCCGGCGAGGCTTCCCAACCCGCCGACGGCGCTTCGAAGGTATCCGAGGTTGCGCGCCCACCCGACCGAGAGCGCCGGCGCCCATGCGAGAGCCACCGACCACAGAGCCGTCGCGCATGCTGCGGCCCATCGCCGGCGAATCAGCAGGTATGGGATGGCGGCCAGAGGCAGATATTTAATATTGATTGCCAGAGCGAGCGAGAGCCCGGCACGGCCAGGCCGTCTATCCAACCAATGCAGCGCGAGCGCGAAACAAAGGAGCATGAGCGCGTTGGTTTCCATCCCGCGCAGCTCGTTATAGATCGGCACTGCTGCAATGACGGCGGCCGAAAGTGCCACCCCCGCCACGTTCAACGCAATCGCCCGAATGCCCAGCCGCCCGAGCATTGCGTGGGCGGTTAAAAGCAGCGCCGCCAAGATGAATGCCGTGTTTGCCAGGAGCATGACCCGCGCCGCCGTGCGTTGCGGAACACCGGCCAGTGGTCGGCAAAGAAATGCATACAGCGGCGGGTAAACGTAGGAGTACGTTCCAACACGCTGCACGTATGGGTCGCGCCCGTCGCGCAAGGATTTGGCCGCTTCGTAATACGTCTGGAATGCGCCCAGTTCGTTCTTGGAAATGCGATGCAGCGCATCCAAGAACAGCCCGGCCAACAGCGCAAACAAAAGGATCAGCACCAGGCGGGTAAGCCAGGTCACCGATCCACGGTTAGATAAGTTTTCAGATATTCGCATCGGTGGGTCTTCGCGGCGACGGCCGACTCGAGTCGGCCGTCGAACGCAGCGGGAGACAACAACCCATGCGAGCCCACGCTTATTCTTCCACAGACCGGAGGCACTTACAAGAGGCGTATCGTTATTGAAGGCCGGCCGAATGCCACAGCCAGTCGCGCCCGTTGGCGAATTCCTCCGCCGCCTCGCGCGTCAGCGGGTCGCTGTGACGTGCGCCGGGCATGTCGATCCGGCGTTTGGGGCCGGCGTAAGCCGCGTACACCCGATTCTGGTAGGGGGGCGGGATCACTTCATCGTCGCCCGCCATGATAAAGACGGCGGGCGACCGGACGCGTGCGGCATTTGCCAATGAATCCAGGTCGGGCGGGATCTGAAGTGCCGCGGGGCCGGCAAGCAGCCACAAATTCCACCAGCCGTAATGGCCGAGGATGAGCTGGCGCAAGGGCGGCGGGTTCTGCAGGACGAGCCCCGAAATGGGTCGTCTTGCCGCGACGCATAAAGCCGCGGTCGTGCCGAAGCTGCCGGCTTGGATGAAGATCGGGCGCTTCACTGCAATTCGCCGGATCGCATCATAGGTTTCCAACGCGTCGGGTCCGACCCGGCTGAGTTGCGGCGGTCCCTCCGACCCGCCCGAGCCCGCGTAGTTCATGCCCCATACTTCCACGGCCCGGCCGCCCCAAGCGTCGGCCACGGCCGCGATCCAGCGGTCGGCGCGGTCGCCCTTGCCGATAAAAACCAACAGGAACGCCTCGGGCTGCCGTCCGCCCGGCTGTTTTGCGCCCGGGGAACGTGCCACCCAGCATTCCACCACACGCCCGTTAGCGCGAACGATTTGCCGGTGAGCACCCGCCGGGTCGATCTTCTCGCTATTGGACCCCAGGATCAGCCGATCGCCGACGCATCCGCAAGTGCAAAGAAGCAGGCACAACGCTATGATGGCCCGAAGGGACGTCGACAAATTCACAACCCTGTTCGTCTGAGCCATTGGTTGCCAGTCCGCCTTAATCCAGTTATCGACCTCAAGCATATGCCAAACGAGGGGCTTTCCGGAGGGCCAAATGGCCGGGTGCCTTATGCTTGATCCCGCTTCTATCGGAGCCTATTGTATATAATTAGGCCCCGAATTTGTTGGGGGCGTTTGCGGGAGAGGCGAAAGTGCAGTGATGTTGATGAGCAGCTATTACGTTGTGTGCCGTCACGTGATGGAGGGAGATCCGAATGCCAAGGTCATCCACACCGACCCCGCGGGGCCGGATTTAGTGGGCACGCTGGTGTGTGAGGGTTGCCTTAAGGCGGACTTCAATTCCCTCCAGCGCCCGCCGAGCGAAACGCTGCTTCTGGTCTCAGCCACAAGCGTGTCCACGCAAATCGCAGCCGCGAAGGCCGTGGCGCGAAATCTTCACTCCGAAAAGGGCTTTGCCCACAAGTCAGTTTCGCGAATTTCCGCTTAATATCAGCGGATGCATCGGCAACGACGGCTTCGTGGGTATCCAATTCGTAATTCCCCACCCCTCGATAGTGCCCTTTGCTGAAGCAACATGGGTCAGGCTTTGCCCGACCACCTCCGGTCTCTTCGCCCCCTTCGTCCCTTTGCGGCAAAGTCTTCCCTTCAGATTTCGAGTCTCGGAATTCGGAATTCCAACTACGCTTCACTCCGCCCAAGTTTGAATCCCGCCCCTCCCTCCGCTATCGTCTCCCCTCCTATGAAAATCGCAGTCATGCCCGGCGACGGGGTCGGTAAAGAAGTCGTTCCCGAAGGCCTCAAAGTCCTCAAGGAAGCCGCCCGCAAGTTCGGCTTCACCTACTCCACCACCGACTACCCCTTCGGCGGCGAATATTATCTTGAAAAGAAGATCACCCTCCCCGATTCGGCGCTAAAGGAACTGGCGGCCCACGACGCGATTCTCTTTGGCGCCGTCGGCGTCGATCCGCGGGGGTCGGCACAGATCCCGCAGGGGATTCTCGAAGCCGAGATCCTTCTCAAGATGCGCTTCGAGCTCGATCAATACATCAATCTCCGGCCTACCCGCCTCATGCCGGGCGTGCCCACGCCGCTGAAGAACGTCAAGCCGCAGGACATTGACATGGTGATCGTCCGGGAGAATACCGAGGGCCTCTATTGCCAGAACGGCGGGTTCCTCTACAAGAACACTCCTCACGAAGTGGCCAACCAGATCGAAGTGACCACCCGCCGCGGCGTCGAGCGCGCCATCCGCTACGCCTTTGAATATGCCAAGC
>JAQGHH010000271.1 GCA_028288945.1 Phycisphaerales bacterium | reverse complement strand
TGTCCAGGAATTTGAGCTGCGGGATGTATTTGCCCATGACCACGAGGATCACGGTGAGGGGGGTGGAAAGCAAAAGCCCGATCGGCCCCCAGAGCCACGTCCAGAACACCGCCGCCACGAGCACGGCGAGTGCCGACATTCCCGTGCTCGCGCCGTACCAGAACGGTTCGATGAACTGACTGACGGCGAGTTCCAAGGCCACAAACAATCCGACCGTCGCGAGAAAGACGCCGTTGCCCGGAAAGAGCGCGAATGACAGGAGGATTGGGAATGCGGCACCGATCCAGATCCCGACATAAGGCACAAATCGAAGGAGTCCGACGAGAAGTCCCCAAACCAGCACGTTGGGGAATCCATGCCCACTTCCCAGCATTCTCCCGATCAGCCACAATCCGAGCGCCGTCAGGCAGCCGTACGCGATGTTTACGATCGACAGGGCGCCCAGGTAACGCGTGATCCGTGTTCCGGCTTCGTCGAACGCCTGGGTGGTGAGATTGATCTGCCCGGAACCGACGAGCCGGATCATCCGGTCGCGCAAGTCCTCGCGGGTGAGCAGCATGAAAATGATGAAAATCAAAACCAGCCCGGCGGTGGCCAGGGGGCTTAAGAATGTTGACGCGTATTGGTTGAGGAGCTCCAGCGGGCCGGGCGGCGCGGGGATGACTCGAACCGGCAGCGGGTTTTCAGCACTCGGCTGGGTTGTGGCTTGAGGGGTCGCATTGCCACTATTCCCCGGTTGGGCAGCGGGATGGCCGTCGCCCCCGCCTGCGGACGTGCTGATATCCTTCAACTCCTGCTGAGCCTTCCCGAAAATCCAGCCGTGGCCACGCAGACTGCGGAGCTTGGTCGTCAATTCGCCCCGGTAATTGGGCAGGTCGTTGATGACCGATATGGCCTGCTTTTCCACAACGTAGCCGATGCTCAGCAATAACGCCACGACCACGCTCACCACCGTGATCGCGGCAGGGCCGCGCGGCACGCGTATGCGCTCGAGCCAGCCAACGACCGGCGAAAGCAGAAAGCTGAGCAATACCGCCAGCGCCAGCGGGATCAGAACCTCGCGGCTGAAATAAAGTGCCGCGACGATCAGGCAAACCGAGGCCAGAACAAGAAAACGTGAACTCTTGGACAGCTCATCAGATCGAGCCATGAAATGCCTTCACCCAGCCTCGCGGCCGTTCTGCGGAACCCGTGACACCCAAGCACGGGCAATCAAAACGCAATCGGCGTGCCGGGCACGTGCTGTGCGGCGTTGAGGGGGCTCAAGCGTGCTCAAATGAAGGAGAAAAACCGAGATGACCCGCCCGAACAGCTCAGCCCGTTCGGTCCTTTTCCTTAGGGCTCTCACCAAACTGTTTGTGGCCTTCGCCCTCTGCCCTATTCGGCTACTTCCACAATGACCATGGTCAAATCGTCCTTGGGCTCCAAACTTCCGGACTCTTTGTCCATGCATTCGGATAACGCCGTCACTAAGTCGCTGGTCGGCAATGCCTGACGGGTAAGAAGCTCATCGCGCCACTTCTCGGTGTCGCCGACGGAAGGGTTCTCGCAGAAGGAGACCTCCACGCCGTCGGTGTAGACGATCAGCCGATCGCCGGGCGTCAGGCGGGTTGTGAAATCGGTGAAGGTTTCGCCGGGGAAGATTCCGAGCAGGCTCCCCTCCGTCGGCAGCGAGCGCAGGGGGCCTTCGCGCCCCATGACCACCGGCGCGGGATGGCCCGCGCAGGACATCGTCACTTCAAGTGTCTCGACGTCGATCATTCCGTAGAGCGCGGTGGCGAACGTCGCCTGCGAAAGGTTTTGCTCGATCAGCGCTTCGTTGAGCCGGCCCAACGCCTCTGAGGGGCGCAGAAGACGATAACCGCCCGGAGTGATTTCCTTGGTGATCAGCGCGTGCTTGATGAACATCGTCAGCAACGCGGCGGGCATTCCGTGGCCGACGGCGTCGCAGATGTAAAAGCCGATTCGACGCTCGTCGAGGCGCATCACATCGTAAAGATCGCCGCTGACATAACCGGCGGGGCGGAAGAGCGTGTGGAAATGCACCTTGCCGACCTGCGGCAGCGTCTTGGGCAAGAAGTCCTGCTGCAACCGTGCCGCGAGGCGCAGCTCTTCGTCGAGGCGGCGCATGTAAAAGTTGAGTGTTTCGTCGCGACGGCGCAGGACGTTGAGCTCCCCGCGCAGCACGTCCATTTCGCGCTGGACTTCCTCAAACTGGCGCACGACCGCGTCGGGCGTCTCGACGAGTTGCGACGAGGCCTGCCCGACTGTCGCCGGGGTAAAGACCGGCCGTGCCTGTTCGACCGACTCGTCGCCCGGAAACCGGACGGCTTGAAACGTTCGCCCCATCGCACCCTCTCCGGCCCTCTGGGGCCTTCCCACCGAACGCGCAAGCACACAGCGTCCGCCGATCATTCACCCCTCTCATCGTCGGCGGGATACGGCGCGGGCTTTACGGGTCAAACCGACAAAACCGCCTCGCGCAGCCATGCGGCGTGTAGGGTTAAAGGACGTTGGGAACGACTCTGAGGAAAATGCCGAGATATGAATCGTGGGGTTCGAGGAAAAAGATTTGCCGCGAAGGCGCGAAGCAGAACGAAGAAATAATTCTGATGTGAAAATGACAATGCTTTTATAGCGAGTGTGCTCTGTCACGTCTTGGAATCATCTGTGTCCATCCGTCCCCATCTATGGCAAAAATTCTTCGCGTTTCTTCGTTCCTTCGCGGCAAAAGCTTTTCGTGAGATTTATCCCGACTCCTTCGGCAGATCGGGGAGCGTCAGGCGGTCGCCGACCTTTACGCCGGAGTCGGCGGCGGCGCCTTTGTTGAGCTCTATTGCGTACTTCGCGGGGTATAGGCTTGACGTGAGGTGCAGGTCGTACGCTTCCATCTGGCGGATCGAAACCACGCGGCCCGAGTTATCGAGGAACAGGATGTCCAGTGGGATACGGGTGTTCTTCATCCAGAACTCGCGCACTTTTTCCTCGTTGAAGACGAAGATCATCCCGTAGTTGTCGGGCATCGAATCGCGCTTCATCAGCCCGGTTTCCTGGGCCGCGGTCGTGGCGGCCACCTCCAGATGAAACGTCTGTTTGCCGATTTGCATTTTGGTCAGCGGCAGCCCCGCCGGCGAGTGTTCGCAGCCCGCCATCGCGAGGGCAAAAATGATCAATATTGCGGGGCGAAAGGCTTTCATGGCCATGGGTCCGGGCCTCACCTGTTGGGGCGGGGCGGAAGTATTTGCCGTCATGTCTCGCGGTCCTTCCGCAGACTCTTGCGGAGGGTGAACGTGAGCCGCACGTCGGCCAGGCCGAGGACGACAATCACGAGCAGTACCGCAAACGCCGCGAGCCATATTGCTACGAACGTGCGCGGGCGGAGCTGGGCGTCGACGCCCCTGGAGCCGAGATACAACAGGACGGCGAGGCAAATCATCGCCGCCCCGTTGGCCCGCCGCAAGCGGACCCGGCGTACGTTGGCCCGCTGCGCCTCAATCCGCGCCAGCCGCTGCGCCGCCCGCGAATAAAACAGGTAATACCACCCTGCGATCCCGATCAGGAGCGAGAGAATGGCGGGAAGGGCGGATGCCATGCGATGAATGATAGTGGCCCGGGATGCGCTACGGCGTCAAGCCCGCCTCGCGGAGCAGAATTTCGGCGGCTTCCATCGGG
>JAQGHH010000252.1 GCA_028288945.1 Phycisphaerales bacterium | reverse complement strand
CCACCTGAGCGAAAGGGTGAACGATCCGCCCGGCCGGGCCACCGGCCGAGTCCGTTATGTGCGGGCAATAGGAGAGGTTCCGACGCGATCGCGCGTGTCGGTTGCATCCGCTAGCCAGACGAAACTGGGGGTTCGCGGCGGAACGCCGGATTGCTCTCCGTCAGGAATGGCCTTTAACAAAGGTCGTACCGCATTCCCCACACACCCCCTCCCAGCCCGCGTTCGCTCGCGCCTACAAACGAGGCAAGGCTCCGTCGTCCCTCTGAAAAACCGCGATATGCCGCCAAAAACAGTGTTTTGTCGGGTTGCAGAATGCAGCAATTTTCTTCGTGTTCCGAAGAATAAATCTTGCAAATTGCAATAGCGGCAAGCTCCGACGAGAGGCGGGCGCTTTCAACAGGTGCCTTGTGATTGAGCATACGTGGGGCAAATCGATTTCACGGTGCTGATAATGCGCGCACTCTCTAAGCAGATAGTCGGCATCGGTATGAACGTGATCGAGCGGGCCTAACCCCGAGCAACCCACAGAACAAACCGAGGCCATCGCAAAATGGGTGACATTTGCAGGGTAAAGTGCCTTTTCCTACTGCGCGCGAGCCGCACCCGTACCTCAGCGCTTCATAGCCTAGGACCTTTGGCATATGGAATGCAATCGCTTCAGTTGAGCGTGGCGGCAATCCCCACCGGTGAGGCCGATCCCAACAAAGCGAATCCCTTATTGCAATATGCCCGCACAGCGCCCCGGGCTGCGCCCTTTGCGCAGTCTCATCATTGACCACGATCCAAACACCCGCGCCGCTCTCGGGCTCTGCCTGGAAGCGGAAGGGCACGCGGTCCAGACCTGCGCAACCGCCGACGACGCGTTGGCGGCAGTCAGCCGCCAGGCGTGCGATCTGGTTTTTCTCGAGCTGGATCTGGCCAATGGCCGGGACCTCATTCCGCGCATCCTCGCAGAAAGCCCCTGGACGAAAGTGGTGGTGATCGCGGCACACACGTCCGCCGAGACGGCCATGGCCGCGATGGACCGCGGCGCCGCCGACTACCTTCCAAAACCTTTCACGCCGACGCAGGTCCAACTGGTGATTCGCAAGGCCGTGGAGCAACGGCAACTGGAATTGCGGCTCGGGTCGATGCAACGGGCCGCCGAGCCTTCAGAGTCTGCCGACGACTTCACGACCACCAGCAGCGAGATGCGCCAGGCGGTGGAACTGGCCCATCGGCTGGCGCCCAGCGACGTCACGCTGCTCATCCGCGGCGAAGGGGGCGTAGGGAAAAGTCGCCTGGCCCGCGCGATCCATTCGTGGAGCGGGCGCGTGCCCGAGGCCTTTGCCGAGGTCTCTTGCCGAACCGAGTCGGCGGAGGGACTGGAGGCGGAACTGTTCGGGCTTTCGGCGCGCGATGTGCCGGACGCGCCGCCGGGCGTGCGAGGCTGCATCGCGCTGTGCGGCGGCGGGACGCTGGTGCTCGACGAAATCGGCGCGGCCCCGGCGGTCGTGCAGCCGAAACTGGTGCGCCTCCTCCACGACCGGGAATACGAGCGCGTCAACGATTTTGTCGCCCGGCGGGCGGACTTGCGCATCGTGGCGACCACGAGCCGCGATCTGGAACAGGAGGCCGCATCCGGCGCCCTGCGCACGGACCTGCTGCTGGCGGTGAACATCGTGCAGATCGATCTGCCGCCCCTCCGGCGACGGCCGCAAGACGTCCGCCTGCTGGCCGAGCGCTTCCGCAGCGCCGCCGCCCGGAAGGTGCGAAAGTCGGTCGGCGGATTTGCCACCGAGGCGATGGAGGCCCTGGTGCGTCACGCCTGGCCGGGCAATCTGCGGGAACTGCAGGCGATCGTCGAGCGCGCGGTGCTGCAATGCGACGCGCGCGTGATCGGCCTTGAGCATCTGCCGCCCGCCTTGGTCATCCCCGATGACCCGTCGGCGGGGGAACTGCTTCCGTTGCAGACGGTGGAGGAGATGCACATCCGCCGCGTGCTGGCCAGCGCCCAGTCCATCGAAGCCGCGGCAGCCGTTCTAGGCATCGACCCCGCGACGCTCTGGCGACGCCGCAAGCGGTATGGGATGTAAGTCTTATCCCCTCTCCCTCCCAGGGAGAGGGAGGCAATCATTGGCAAAAATATGCGTGGTCGTTGTACAAATCGACGTTCGCCGGGATTTGCCCGGCGTGGCCGTCCAGGTAGCTCACTTGGGCAGAGCGATTGTGGCGGTCGTCGGTCACGTCCCCATAAATGAAGAACGCGTCATTGATCGGCGCGGGGCGGGAGGTCGAGGTGTTCTCCTCGGCGAAAATGATGTCACGAGGGGTGTCGCGGAAGGTGGTGATCTTCCGCAATAAAGGGCCGGTCAGTTGCGGCGGATTGTCTTCGCCGTCGTGACCGGGCTGGACGATCAGCCGGCCGTTGTACGTGTAGCTGAACTGAATCCCCAGCGTCAGGCGCGGATCGGACGCGCACAGCCAAACCCGCGGCTCCTTCAACAGCCCCAACGTTGCGAGCGATCCGGTCGAAGTCGGACGAAGGTCGGCCTGCGTGATCGCACCGGTGTAAACATAGTTGTTGAGGTCGCCCGGCGGATCGATGATCGCGCGAGGCCCCGGCAGGTAGCCGTGGTTTTCATTGACGTACATGAGAACGGCGAGCGTGAGTTGCCGCAGATTAGATCGGCAGTTGATCGCCTGCGCCTGGTCGCGGGCGCGGTGCAGTGCCGGCATCAGGATCGCCACCAGCACGGCGATGATCCCGATCACCACGAGCAGCTCAACAAGCGTAAAACCGCGATGCCTGCGTGGCAACATGGAACGCTCCCTGGAACATCGGCGTGCGGACGACGTGAACGCCCTGTGAGTCTAATGGCCGGCGGCATTTGGAGCAAGAAGCCGCAGGGAAGAAGCTGAATCAATGAGCTGATAACATGTCACAGATGCGAACCACCCTCATCTTCCTCTGCACGTTCGTCCTCGCTTCCACCGGCTTCGCCCGCGCCGGCGACTGGCCCACCTGGCGCGGCCCCGCGGGCAACGGCGTTTCCGATGAGAAGGAGACTCCCACGTCCTGGTCGGCGGCGGAAAACATCGTATGGAAATCCCCCTTGCCCGGCGGTGGAAATTCGACCCCCATCGTGTGGGGCGATTCCGTATTCGTCACCTGTGCTTCAAAGCAGGGCGCGATTCGAAGCGTCATCTGCTTCGCGCGATCCACTGGCAAGCAGCAATGGAGCGCCGACACGGAATTCGGCGGCGTCGAGCCGACACACGCGGATAATCCCTACTGCGCATCGTCCCCTATCACCGATGGGAAAGCCGTCTACGCCTGGCTCGGGTCGGCGGGAGTCGTCGCTTATGATTTCTCCGGCAAACTCCTCTGGAAAACCGACCTCGGCCCGTTCAAGCATATCTGGGGAAACGCCACCTCGCCGGTCTTTTATAAGGACACCCTCATTCTCAAGTGCGGCCCCGGCACGAACTGTTTCCTCGTGGCATTGAACAAGGAAACGGGCAAACCAACGTGGAAGCGCGAACTGCCCGACGCCGTCGGAAAAGTCGAAGAGTTTAAAGGGTCCTGGTCGTCGCCAGTGTTGTGCCGCATCGGCGAGACGCCGGAACTGATTGCCGCACTTCCGGGCTACGTTGCCGCGTTCGATCCCGAAACGGGCGAGGAACTGTGGCGCTGCCGGGGACTGGGCGCACTGTCTTACGCGGACCCGCTGGTCGGGAAAGAGGCGATCGTCGCCATGTCAGGCTACGGCGGGCCCGCGATGGCAATGCGCACCCCCAAGCCCGCCGACCGCGGCGATCTCACCGAATCCCACCGCCTCTGGGTGGTGACAAACAACCCGCAGCGCATCGGCTCGGGCATCATGATTGGCAATCGCGTCTACATCCTAAACGAGCCGGGAATCGCCGAGTGCCTCGACGCCCTGACCGGCAAAACCATCTGGAAAGGCCGTGCGGCGGGTTCGACTTGGGGATCCACCATTCTGGCCGACGGCAAATTCTTCACAACGGATCAATCCGGCGAAACGACCGTCTGGTCCCCCGGAGACGACCTGAAAATCCTGACCCACAATCCGCTGAACGAAAAGGTGCGGGCAACGCCGGTCTTTTCCGACGGGCAGGTTTTCATTCGCACGTATCAGAACTTGTATTGCATTGGGAAGCCCAAATAGAGTGGCCGCCCAAGGGAACAGCGGCGAGTGAAAAAGGGAGGGGGCGAAAGGGGAGGCGTCCAACTATTACGTGGTTCATTTGCGGCTGAGCGAGATCCTGTCCCTTTGATTAGCCGACTACCACGTGGCACCGGCTTCCGCCCGGTGTTTTCCCCACCGCCCGGAAGGGCGGTACCACGCGGCCATCCAACCCCAATATCAAGCTTTTGCCTTTTTGTGCGGCGGAAAGTTAGGATAAGGGATGCCGACCATGCGCTGCCTACGATTCGGGGCGCGGCCAATGCGGAGGGTGCTTGCTTTCCGGTTGGTTACCGCTCTATGGTTTTGGCGGTGTGCGCGACGGAATGCGCCGTCTTCACAGGGCCTTCATGCATCGCTCCGACCGACCCGCCTGGATTCGATACGGCGTCGCACTGCTGTGCGTCGGCTCGGCGACCGCGATGCGCTTCGCGGCCGATCCGGTGCTCCATGACGCTCACCAGTTCTCCACCTTCTATATTGCCGTCATCATCTCCGCCTGGTTCGGGGGCGTCGGGCCGGCATTGCTGGCCACGGTGGCAGGCGGGCTCATCGGCCATTACTGCTTCGTCGAACCCAAATTCTCGTTCGCCTTCGCCGATGTGGCCGACGTGTTGAGGGTGGCCCTGTTCGTTTTCATATCCCTCACCATCGCGGTGTTTAGCGGGTTGTTGCACCGGTCCTTGCGGCGGGCGCAAGCATACGCCGAGCGGTTGGAACGCGCCGAACAAGAGAAGGCCCGCCTCTACATCGAGGCCCGACAGGCCAACGAAGCCAAAGACCGCTTTTTAGCCATGGTGTCCCACGAGCTGCGGACCCCCGTCAACGGCATCCTGCTTTGGTCGACGGTGCTCCGGTCCAACACGCTCGACCAGAGCGAGCGGGAGGAGGCCGTGGACAAAATCACCCAATGCGCCAAAGACCAGGCGCATCTGGTCAACGACCTGTTGGACACCTCCAGCATCGTCCACGGCAAGATGCACGCCGAAATGGTGCCGGTCGATTTGGCCGCCATCGTCGAGTCCACGGTCGACGGGGCACGCGCCGATGCGCGGGCAAAGCAGATCGAACTGAGCGTGGAGGCCCCTCCCTCGGCGCTCGTCCGTGGCGACCCGATTCGCCTCCGCCAAGTCACCTCCAACCTTCTCACCAATGCCATCAAATTCACGCCGCCTCACGGCCACGTCAACGTCGGCCTCGAGTGCGAGAATGACACGGCGCGGCTTCAGGTCATCGACGACGGCGAAGGAATCAGCCCTGAATACCTGGCCAAGGCGTTCATCCGTTTCTCGCAAGGGGACGGCTCCCCGACCCGCAAGCATGGCGGCCTTGGGCTGGGCCTGGCCATCGTAAAGGACATCGTGGAACTGCACGGCGGGTCGGTCCGCGCAGAGAGCGGAGGGCCGGGCCGGGGCGCTACCTTCACGGTCACGCTGCCAATGCTCGCCGACGCCTACGGCGGTGAAACCGAGATTCTCCGCTCCCCACCGGCAAACAGAATCGTGGCATGATTGCGAACGTCCGCCACCAGTGAAAGTCGCCGATACGCGCTCCCCGGCCTCTTCCGCGACCCGCGCACCCGCGCCTTTAGGGGCTCAGCGCCCGGTCATTTGCTCCAGCTTTTCGGGATACCTGGCCCCTTGCACCCTGATCCTTGAAGCCGCACTGTCGATCTCTCGGAGATCGTCCGGTGTAAGTTCGACTTCAACTGCCCCGATGTTCTCCTCCAAACGATTCAGCTTCGTGGTGCCGGGGATTGGAACAATCCACGGCTTCTGGGCCAGCAGCCACGCGAGCGCGATCTGCGCGGGGGTCGCCTTCTTCCGCTGGGCGATCCTGGCGAGCAGATCAATCAGGGCCTGATTCGCCTTCATCGCCTCCGGTGTGAAGCGCGGGAGCGTGCTGCGGAAGTCGGTGCTATCGAGCTTGGTGTTCTCGTTCATCGCGCCCGTGAGGAAGCCCTTGCCCAGCGGGCTGTACGCCACGAACCCGATGCCGAGTTCCTCGCATGTCGGCAGCACTTCCTTTTCAGGCGCTCTCGTCCACAGTGAGTATTCACTCTGGAGAGCCGTGAGCGGCTGAACCACGTGGGCGCGACGGATCGTCTGCACGCCTGCCTCGGAAAGGCCGAAGTGCTTGACCTTGCCCTCCTGAATCAGTTCCTTCACGGTTCCCGCCACGTCTTCGATCGGCACGTTCGGGTCAACCCGGTGCTGATAGAGCAGGTCGATCGTCTCGACCCTAAGCCGCTTGAGCGAGCCCGCGACGGCCTGCCTGATGTGCTCCGGCCGACTGTTCAGGCCCGGCGCGCCCTTCATCCCGCGGGGATCGAGATTGGGGTTGAGGTCGAATCCGAACTTCGTGGCGATCACCACCTGCCCGCGGTAGGGAGCGAGGGCTTCGCCCACGAGCTCTTCGTTGGTATACGGGCCGTACACTTCGGCGGTGTCGAAGAACGTGATGCCACGATCGACCGCCGCCCGAAGCAGAGAGATCATCTCCTGCTTATCCTTGGGCGGGCCGTACGAAAAGCTCATCCCCATGCAGCCGAGCCCGATGGCCGAGACTTCCAGGCCGCTCTTTCCAAGTTTGCGTTTTGGCATTGTTGTCTCCTTTAAGCAAGCTCAAAGTTCCTGCCGCGTGGGCCGGAAAAGAATCTCGTTCACGTCCACCTCCTCCGGCTCACCGATGGCGTAGGCGACCGCCCGCGCGAACGAGTCGGGCGGAATCGCGACCTGGTCATAGAACTTGCGGATTCTCTCGGCGAGGTCCGGATCGGCCACGCTGGTGGGCAGTTCCGTGGCGACCGCGCCCGGCGAGATTACGGTTGTGCGGATGTTGTAGGGCTTTACCTCCTGCCGCAGCCCTTCGGAAAGAGCCCGCACGGCGAACTTCGTCGCCGAATAGACCGCGGTGCCGGGGTGGACCTTGTGACCCGCCACGGAGGAGACGTTGATGAAATGCCCGCTTTTCTGCTGCTTCATGTGCGGTAGCGCCGCGGCGATGCCGTACAGCACGCCCTTGATGTTCACGTCGATCATCCGGTCCCACTCATCGACCCTGAGTCGCTCGAGCAGCGACTGCGCCATCAGCCCGGCGTTGTTGATCATCACGTCGATCCGCCCGTACGTCTGCACGGCCGCGTCGACCAATTTTTTGACCTGGTCATAGTGAGTGACGTCCGTAGCGACGGCCAGTGCCTTGCCGCCCTTGCCGGTCAACTCCTCTGCCAATGCCTGGAGCCGATCGACCCGCCGGGCACCCAGCACGACGATCGCGCCCTGCGCGGCCAGATGCCGGGCGGCCGCCTCGCCCAGCCCGCTGCTCGCGCCGGTGATGACGACGACTTTTCCTTCGATGTTGTTGCTCATCATTGGTCGCCTTTTTTCCCGGCCTGGTACTGCTCGTCGCTGACCTTCTCCAGCCACTCTCGACGGCCTTCCCGTCGAGCTTTTCCTGAATGGCGATGTGCGTCATCGCCCCGTGCCAGTGCTTTTCACCGGGAGCAAACCAGATCACATCACCCGGCCGGATTTCTTCCCTCGGCCCGCCCCATTGTTGCGCCCACCCGCAGCCGGCCGTCACGATCAGGGTCTGACCGAGCGGGTGC
>JAQGHH010000234.1 GCA_028288945.1 Phycisphaerales bacterium | reverse complement strand
GTGACGCTCTGGCTCCAGTTGGGGTACGTGCTAATTGGGTTGCGCTTCACGTCGAGCGGGGGAGAATAGGTGTCTCCATTAAACGCCCAGATGCCTGCGTAGTTGCTGACGCCCGATTCCTTGTAACTGGTTGAAGTCGGGGCGTTGGGGTCCACGAACGGGACGGCGACCATTATCTCGTGAATATTGTTCGCGAGATTCACGCCGGTGGTGAGCTCGGTTGCGTCGATGTTCGACGTCGTGCCGGTCGCCAGGAGCTGGCAGGTGGCCACGACGGCCACGCCGACGATGACCGTCGCCATGGCCGTCTCCATCAGCGTGAAACCCCGCCGATTCCCGAGCGGGCTCGAATTGGGATATTTGCGGACGTTCATCAATCCAGATATCGAATTGATTTTGGCGAAAGGCAAATTGGGGAAGGAAGGAGGGGAGGGAAACTTGCGTGTGGCGGACAAGACTTGAGACGGGGAGCGGGCGTGGAGCGTGGAACTTGGAGCGTGAGAAGAGTTGCTATCCTTCACGTTCCACGCTCCACCTTCCACGTTCTACGCCTCATTTCGCCATGATCTGGCTGAGCTTGAAGATCGGGAGGATGATGCTGGTGGCGATGAAGCCGACGACGGAGCCCATAACCACGATCATCAGCGGCTCGATCATGGCGGTGCAGCTCTTGATGACGCTCTTGAGCTCCTTGCCGTAGAACTCGCTGACTTCGTCGAGCACTTCGCCGAGTTTACCGGACTCTTCGCCGGCGTTGATCATCTGCACCACCGCGCGGGGGAGCAGGGGGCTCTTTTGCAGCGGGGCGGAGATGCGTTTGCCCTGCTTGACGGCGCTGTAGACGGCCCGCCACATGCGGCGGTAGAGCACGTTGACGCTGATCTCGTCGGTGATGCTGATCGTGTCCAGGATCGGCACGCCCGCGTTCACAAGCTGGCCCATCGTGTGCAAGCTGCGGCTGATATACAGCGCACGGAACATCTTCTTAAACAGCGGGATCGTCAGCTTGATCTTGTCCCACGACGTGCGGCCCCAGTCAGTCTTGAGCAACAGCACGATGCCCCAGACGCCCGCGACCACGCCGAAGATCAGGATGTACCAGTAGTTGATCATGAAGCTCGACAGCGCGAGCAGCATCTTCGTGGGCAGCGGAAGCGCCGCCTCTTTGCCTTTGAAGAGCTGCATGAATCGCGGTAGCACGAACGTGAGCAGGAAGATGGTGGTGCTGACGGCGAGGGTTCCGATGATGCCGGGGTAGATCATCGCGCCGATGACCATCGAACGGGTCTCGAGCTGCTGGATCAGGTAACCGGCGATGCGGTCGAGCATCTTGGAGAAGCCGCCGGACAGTTCCGACGCCTTCACCATGTTGATGTACAAGGGCGAGAAGCACTTGGGGTGCCGTGCGAGGGCGTCGGAGAACTGCTTGCCGCTTTCGACGTCTTTCTTCATCTGTACGAGGATCGCACGAAACTTGGGGTTTTCCGCCTGCTCGGAGATGCCCTCGATGGCGGCGCGGATGCTGATGCCCGCGCGGATCATGACGGCGAGCTGGCTGGTGAAGTTGGCGACGTCCTTGCCGCTGGGCCCGAAGGAGAAGGAAAGGCCGCCCTTTCGGCGCGCGCCCGGCGCGTCGCCGCGGGTGAGCGAGAGGATGACGTCGCCGCGGGCGCGGAGCTGCTGCGACGCCACCGCCAGCGTGGCCGCCTGGACGACCCCGGAAGTCACCTGCCCGCCGGCCGCTCGGATTTCGTAGCGATAACTTGGCATAGCGCGTAGGACCAAGGACTGAGGACTTGGGACTGAGCAATGACTCAGCACCCAGCACTCGGCACTCAGCACTCTCCTTCTAAGCTGCCAGCGACCGGTCCAATTTCTCCGGATGCGCGGCCTGGGCGATCGCGTCTTCCTTCGAGATATAGCCGTTCACGAACAGGTGCTTGATCGAGTCGTCGAGGGACTGCATCCCCATCGCCCGGCTGGTGGCGATGATGTTCGGGATTTCGAAGATGCGGTTTTCGCGGATGCAGTTGCGCACGCCGGGCGTGCAGAGCATGATCTCGACGCCCGGGATCATGCCCGGTTGATCGCAGCGCCTGAAGAGCGTCTGGCTGATCACCGCCTGGAGCGTGTTGGCGAGCATCGAGCGGATCTGGTTCTGCTCGGCCGCGGGATAGATGTCGATGATGCGTTCGATCGTCTGCGGGGCGTTCACCGTGTGGAGCGTGCTGAAGACCAGGTGGCCGGTTTCGGCGGCGGTAATGGCGGCGCTGGTGGTCTCCAGGTCGCGCATTTCACCCACCAGAATGGTGTCCGGGTCCTGACGCAGCACGTGCCGCAGGCCGCTGGCGAAACTCGGCACGTCGCTGCCGACTTCGCGCTGCTCGATCGCGCACTTGTTGCTGACGAAGGCGTATTCGATCGGGTCTTCGAGCGTGATGATGTGGCCCTGCTCGCGGCGGTTGACTGAATCGACCATGCCCGCCAGCGTCGTGCTCTTGCCCGAGCCGGTCGGGCCGGTCACCAGGATCAGCCCGCGCGGCAGGTACGTCAGCTTCGTGACGACCTCCGGCAGGAAAAGCTGCTCGATCGCCCGAACCTTGTCGTTGATCACGCGGAAGGCCAGCGCGATCGTGTTGCGCTGGAAGTGGGCGTTGACGCGGAAGCGGCTGATGCCGGGGATCTCGTAGGAGAAGTCGCTGTCGCGCCTCTCCTCGAACTCGGCCCACCGCTTCTCGTTCATCATTTCCTTCGCCAGCCGTAATGCCCCTTCGGGCGTCACGATGGGGAAGTCGCTGGGCGCCACAACCGTATTAATGCGGAACAGCGGCGGCGAGCCGACGTTAATGTGCACGTCAGAAGCCTTGGCCGTGACCGCGTTACGGAGCATGTCATTCAAAATACTCATATTAGTGCTGAGTGCTGGGTGCTGAGTGCTGTGTTGTTTCACTGGGCACTGTGCTGTTGTCTCAGCACTCGGCACCCGGCACTCAGCACTTACCGGACGTCATGCTGCGTTCTCCGTTACTCTTAGTATCTCATCGGCGGTCGTGAGGCCCTTGATGACCTTCTGAAAGCCGTCTTCCCGAAGCGTGGTCAGTCCTCGCTCGCGACAGAGCTTGCGGAGGTGATTTACGTCCGGATTTCTTGTCACCATGTCGCGCAGGGAATCGTCCATCACCAGCATTTCATAAATGCCCAGCCGGCCGCTGTAGCCGGTCTTGCGGCAGCGGTCGCAGCCCTTGCCGATGAAGGTCTTGTCCGCCGGGCAGCCTTGGAGCGTGAGGAACTCGCGCATCTCGTCGCTGGGGACGAATTCCTCGCGGCAGTGCTGGCAGATTTTGCGGACCAGGCGCTGGGCCAGAATCGCGTTCACCGCGGCGCTGATCAGGTACGGCTCGACGCCGATGTTGATAAGGCGCGTGATCGACGCGGGGGCGTCGTTGGTGTGCAGCGTGCTGAGCACGAGGTGGCCGGTGAGGGCGGCCTGGACGGCGATATTCGCCGTCTCCTGGTCGCGGATTTCGCCCAGCATCACCACGTCCGGGTCCTGGCGCAGGAGGCTGCGCAACGCGGCAGAGAAGGTCATTCCGATCTTGTCGTACACCTGCACCTGCGTCGCGGCGCCCAGGTGGTATTCGATCGGATCTTCGACCGTGCTGATGTTGAGCTTGTTGCCGTCCATGCAGCGTAGGGACGAGTAGAGCGTCGTCGTCTTACCGCTGCCGGTCGGGCCGGTGACGAGCAGAATTCCGTGCGGCTGGTCGATCTGCATCTTCCAGATGGTGAGAGCGTTCTCCCCGAAGCCCAGGTCCTCGAGCGCGACGTTGATCGAGCGGTTGTCGAGGATACGCATCACGACCTTTTCCCCGTAAGGCGTGGGGAGGGTGCTGAGGCGCAGGTCGATCTTACGGCCGTGGACCATGGCACGAATGCGGCCGTCCTGCGGCAGGCGGCGCTCGGAAATGTCGAGGTTCGCCATGATCTTCAAACGAGAGCACATGGCCGCCTGCATCGCGTGCGGCGGGTTCATCGCCTCGAAGAGGATGCCGTCGATGCGGTAGCGGATCTTGAGCTCTTTTTCCTTGGGCTCAATGTGGATGTCACTCGCGCCCTGCTTGATGGCGTCGAAGATCAGGTAGTTGACGAAGCGGATGATCGGTGATTCGTTGCCGATCTTTTCGAGGTCGGTGACGTCGTCCTTGGTTTCCTTGACGATCTGTACGTCGTCCTCGGCGACGTCCTTGATGATCTCGTCGACCTTCGTGTCGGTCGAGTTGGCGGTCATCACCTCGACGATGCGATTGATGTCCGTCGTGGTCGTGACGACCGAGCGAAGCTCGCGCTTGGTCTTGCGGCGGACTTCGTCGAGCAGAAAGACGTTGTTGGGGTCCACGACGCCGATGACCAGCCGTTCCCCGTCGAACCGCAACGGCACAACGAAGTGCTTGCGGATGTACTCGGGAGTGAGGAGCGAAAACGCGTTGGGGTCGATGGCGTCGCGTGCGGGCTGCTCGAAAGGGAGGCGTAGCGTTTCGGCCAGGGCCGAGAGGATCTGCGCCTCGCTGGCGGCGTTCATCGTGAGCAGGATCTGCGCCAGGCTCTTGCCGGGCGTCTGGGTGGACACCTGCTTCGCCTGCGCGAGCTGCTCTTCGGTGATCTGCTTGCGTTCCAGCAGGAGCGTTTCGACGCTCAACCGTGCCGGCGCCGCGGCGGGCTGCCAAAGGGTTTCCAGGTCGGGCACTTCATCGTCCGACTCGAGGGCTTCAATGACCTGCCCCCCAACCGGCTTAGCGCGCCCGGCGGCAGGAGGTTCGGAAGTTGTGGTTTTGCGGCCAAACATTTGGGTATTTGCCAGTTGTCAGTTGTCAGTAAGAGATGCGCCGATAGTTCCTGATTGCCCGTTTGCCGTTTCTTCACTGGCAACTGACAACTGGTAACTGGCAACTCTCTTCCTACTTTGTCATTCTCAGCTCGAAGCGGAACACGCCTTTGTGAACCAGGACCGTGCTCGGGGAGACTTTTTCGATGGTGAAACCTTCGACTTCCTGGCCTTCCTGATACAGCACGTTGTTGATCATGCAGGCCTTGCGCGAGCCGAGGAGAATGGACTGCAACTGGAGCGTTTGTGCCGTGTGGAGAGCGGCTTGGCGCTCTTCCTCGTACTTGCGTTTGGATGTCGCCGCGGATTGGTCGTCCGTTTCGGCCTTGGGTTGGACGAGGCACAGGCGGAAGGGGTTGGTCTTCAGGTCCTCGACTGGGACCTGGGCCTTGCCGGTGTGGGAGCGGAACTCCTGAACGACCTTTTCGGTGTCGTGCAGGGTCTGCTTCATCAGGTTCACGCTTCCGTTGTCGCCGGTCAGGAATTCGGTGATTGCGGTGTTGGCCTGAGCGGATTCGGTGGTCGCGGCACTCGCCGACTGGGGGCCGTGCTTGAGGTAGAGGAAATACATCCCGCCGGCGCAGGCCAGCAGCAGGCCCAGCCCGCCGAGAGTGCCCCGGCCGACGGGTTTCTTCCCGCCGGAAACGTAGGCAAGGTCCGTTTCGTCGAGGTTCTCGTCCGAACCGTTCGTGGGCTCGGTCTGCTCGTCCACTTCGTTGAGTTCATCGTTGATCATGGCGTCCGTCCCTCTCCTTCTCTACCTTCTTCACGTGTCGCTTACCGTAGGGTCCGCTTCAGCGGACGTTCCCGGTGCGACTCGCCCATCCACGTCCGCTGAAGCGGACCCTACGTGAGGGCGCGTTTCTCCCTGCTTAGCGTGCGTTGGCGCTCGCACTCTGCGCGTCGGAGGGCTCGGGCTCGAAGTAGACGCTAAGCGTCAGGTCGGCCTGCATTTCACCGTCGCGGTCGTTGATTTTCGTGAGACTCATCTTCTTGACGCGGGTGAGCCGGGGGATCTTTTCGAGCTCCAGGAGGAACGCATAGAACCCGTTGAAATCGCCCGACAGGCTCAGCTCCATTTCCTGTTCGCCGTAGCTGGAGGTGCGTTTGTCCTGCGGCGTCTTGATCGTCTTGGTCTGTAGCGAGTTCGCCTCGGCGCGGTGCCACACCTCTTCGAGCACCTTGTCGATCTCCTTGCGCGGGGGGAGCTTGGATTCGAAGAAGGTGACCGCCTGTTGCAGCTCGGCGATCTTGGTGCTCACGTCGTTGATGCCGGCGGTGGAGCGGTCGAGGTCCGCCAGCGCCCGCTGCTTGGACTCCATGTCCATCTCGAGCGAGGCGCGCTTCTGGTTGGCCTGCTTGATGACCAGGAAGTACGAGCCGCCGAGCAGGACGAGCATCGCGCCCGAGAGCAACACCCATTGCATGCTGAATTTCATGGCATCTTCTCCGATTGCTTTTCCGGCGCGTTGGCGCGTGCGTTACGCGCGGCGCTGTTCGACTACTTCGTCAGCTCCACCGCCGCCGTCTTCGTGGCACGGGGGCCATCCTTCACCTCGGCGTCGGGGTTGAGCATCATTTCGATCTGGAACCGGCGGAGCGTGTCGTTCTTGCCGTTGTTCCCGCGGTCGCTGGGGGTGTGGTAGATTTCGCTAACCACCATGTTCACGTCCTTGAACAGCGGGGAGACCGAAAGCTTGCTGAGGAACTGCGCGACCTGCACGTCCGTGTCCGCCAGGCCGCTGAGTTTTATGTGGACGTCAAACCTGGGCGCGTCCGCCGCGACTCCCGCGGCCTCCGCCTTGTGCTTGGCTTCCAGCGCGGCCTTCTTCTGATCGAACGCGGTGGCCGCCGCGGCCGGCGCGTCCTGGTGCTGCCTCGATTCCAGCAGGAAGTCGAGCAGCGACGTGCCGGGCGGAAGATTGTTGGTCAGTTCCGCCAGCACGTTGCTGCGGGGGATTTTCTCCACGAGCGACGCCGCCAGCTCGGCGTGCTGGACGATCTTGCGTTGCTGGTCGTGCATCTTCTTGACCTGCTCGAGCCGCCGGGCCGCGTCGTTGAAGTCGTGGACGACCTGTGCGTGGCGGCGTTCGATGGCGTTGGTGGACCGTTCGGTGACCATCAGCGCGCCGCCCACCCCGAGCACGACGATCGACAGCAGCGCGCCGCCGATGATCGCCACGCGCCGCTGCGCCTTGCGCTCCATGTAGTCGTCAGGAAGAAAGCTCAGATCGTTTGGAGAACCCATGGCATTCCTTTTTGGAGTTGCCAGTTGTTAGTTGCCAGTTGTCAGTAGTGAGGAAGCATTTGCCTTCCCTCTTCACTGGCAACTGACAACCGGCAACTGACAACTAACTTTTCACTGCTTCAACTCCCACCGGACCCATGCTCAGGCCGATGGCCAGGGCCCACGAGGGCTGGGGCACTCGGCGGTCGAGGCCGCATTGGAGGGCCGGTTCGCTGATGCGGCCCATGCGCACGAGCGGGTCGCCGACCTGGGCGGCGACGCCCATCTCGCGGGCGATCGACTGGCAGAGGCCCCGGTGTCTTGCTTCGCCGCCCACGAAGATCAGGCGTTCCACCGGCCGGTTCGGGAAAGTCGCTTCGTGATAACGCCGGCAGAGCGAGAGCTCTTCAACAAGCTTGGCCAGCGGCTCGCGCAGGGCGTCGTCCACGCTCTGCCGCTGGAATGTGTCGTTAGTGACAGGTGCCTCAACGGCAAAGGGCGCTTCGATTGCCGCGGGCGCCTCCGCAACCGCGGTCGTGCCGGCGGCGTCGCCTTGGCGTGCGGCGCGCAGGCCGGCTTCGAGCAGGGCAAAGCTGTTATTATCGATCGATGGATCCGACGCGGACGCTGCGGCAGGCACCACCGCCGGATCAGCGGGGAAGGCGCGCTTGTCGCGCTGCTCGTCTCCCGCGGGCTGGGCGGCGCACAGTTTGATTCGGAGCATTCGCGCGTCGTCGAGCGGGATTTTCAGACTGGACGCCACCGCCCGGCTGAAATGCTCGCCGCCGATGGGGATCGCGCGAACGAAAAGGACGTTGCCGTTATGCGCGACCATCGCACGGGTCGCCACGCACCCGATGTCAACAAAAAGATTGGTGATCTCGGCGTCGGTCTTGCGGCGGTAGAGGTGGGAGAAGCAGTCGAGCAGCGCCTTGGGCTCGCTGTTCATCCCGACGATGTCCAGCCGGGCCTTGGCGGCGGCCGCGAGCAACTGCTCGACGTAATCCCGCCGGGCGGCCATGACGATCACTTCGGTTTTGGGTTCCTGGTCCTGATAAACCTCGCCGGCGACGATGTGCCGCAGGAGGGCGTGCGACGGGTCGATCGGCAGCTTGCCGCGCGCCTCCCAGGGGAGGGCTTTGCGCAGGGCTTCTTCTTCCATTCGCGGCAGGCGCAGGTGCTGAATGTGCATGCACGAAGCCGGAAGCGCCAACAGCGCCCGCCGGCCGCGGAAGTTGCCCGTGCGCAATAGGTCGCGAAGGCTCTCGGCGAAAAACGCCAGTCGCGCGGTCGCGTCGTTGCGCACGTGGACCGGGACATCGACGCTGGCCGCGGCCACCAGGCGGAACTCGTTGTTCACCCGCTCCACCTGCGCCAGCCGCAGGCAGTCGCTGCCGAAATCCACCCCGATCGGGTTGGCGCCCGGCGTGAACCAGCTTTGGACGAATCCGAGCATTCTCCGTCTCCACTTCCAGTCATCACCCCGGCGCCGCCAAGGCGGCTTCCCCAAGGTTCTGACTCTTGGACCTACGATTCAGGTGCCGTTGAAGTCAAATCGGGCAGGCCTGCGAAGCTGTGCCGGACTTTTCCGACATGGCGGCCTGGCCCTGTCCATGATGGGTCTATCGGAGGCGTAGCCGGGGGCGTTTAACCGCGAGGTGACGATAAAAGCGCAGCTATCAGGACTTGCAGGGGCGATTCAGGCGGGTGAGAGAAACTCGGCGGCAACGGCGTCAGCGACGTTAAGGCCCGATTCCGTCAAGCGGATTGCGTTTGCGTCCGCTGTCAGCAATCCGGGTCCGCCCAGCCGGTTCACTTGATCGGCAAAGACGGTGCGGGCGTCGAGACCGGTTTTGGCGGCAAAGGCGGCATAGTTTAACCCGCCTGACAGTCGCAGCATGAGCATCGCCAGCTCGCCAGCCCGTTGCGACGGGGAGAGGATTTCAACGTCCGTCGCGGGCACGTGGCCACCAGTAATGGCCTCTTCCCACTCCCGCAAATGCGGGCGGTTGCGCCAGCGATGGCCCTCGACGTGCGACGCGGCCGACGGCCCTAGTCCGATATAATTGCCGCCCGTCCAGTAGACGAGATTGTGCCGGCACGCTTCCCCCGGCGCAGCGTAATTGCTGATCTCGTAGGGTTGCAGGCCTGCGGCGGCGAGACTTCGGCGGGCGTGGTGGAACATCTCCAGCTCAGCCAATTCTTCGATGGGCACTAGTCGCCCGAGCCGCTTCTTCACGGCCATGGGCGTGTTCGATTCATAGGTGAGGTTGTAAGCCGACACATGCGGCGTGCCCAGCGCGAGAGCCGCGTTCAGCGACATCGCCCATGATTCCAAATCCTGCCCGGGAACCGCATAGATGAGGTCGACATTCAGCCGCGTGAATCCCGCTTCCCGGGCCAGCGCGATGCTCCGCGGCACGTCGCTCGGGTCGTGGTGGCGTTCCAGCGTCGCCAGTTCCGGCAGGTTAAAGCTCTGAGCCCCGAAGCTCAGCCGATCCACACCCGCCTTGCGCAGCATCCGGCAATATTCCAGCTCGGCGGTGGCCGGGTTCACTTCGATCGTCCATTCCTCAATGCCGGAAAAGTCAAAGCGATTTTTGAGCCCGGCCAACAGCCGGGCCATCGAATTGGCCGGCAGCAGGCTCGGCGTGCCGCCCCCGAAGAAGACCGTGCGTAGCCGGGGCTTGGGGCCGGCAGCCGGGCTGGTCCAGAATTCCGCTTCCCGTAGGATCAGATCGACGAACGCGTCCATGCGCTCGGGCGTCTGGCGCGTGATGCTATAGAAATCGCAATAATGGCACTTGTGAAAGCAGAAGGGGATGTGGACGTAAAGTGCTTCGATGTCCGCCGGGGGGAGGGCGGCGGGGTTAACGATGGCCCCGCTTGCGTTTGGCACGACAGGATTATTGCTGACCCTGGCCGAGACGACCGGCAGTTGGGTCATCCGCGACGGGACGGGGGCGGAAATAGTGGGGGGCGGCGAAATGGGTGTGGTTCCTGTGGTTGTGATGCGTCCCGGATATTATCCTTGCTGAACCTGCGCTTCCACGATAACTTATAAGCGGCTTAAGGGAGCGCGAGGGTACGGAGACAACGGGGGACAAAACTCATTTCGCGAGACACGATTATATGCAGGCAGTTTTGGTCATGTTCCGTTCGGACGGGGAACGAAGAAGCTTTTCAATCACGCGCGACATGACCGTCGTCGGCCGTCGCGAGGACTGCGACCTCCGTATTCCCCTTGGCGAAATTTCACGCAAACATTGCCGCCTGGTCCGCGACGGAGAAAGCCTCCGCCTGGAAGACCTCGGCAGCTCCAACGGCACCTACCTCAACGGCCAGCGCGTGCAGGAAGCCGCCCTGAACGCCGGCGACAGCGTGCAGGTCGGGCCGGTGGTGTTCGTGCTACAGATCGACGGCTACCCGGGGGATGACGACCTCCAGCCCGTCACCGCCGATGCCGACGAACAAGCCGCCGCGATTCCCGCCGGTGGCGACAACGGTCCGCTCACGCCCACCGCCCAAAGCGAAGTAGACGACCTCGGCGGCGGCCTCGAGCCCCTGCCCGAACATGCGGGAGAAGAAGCCGACGAATTCGCCGTCCTGGAAGAATCCGAAGCCCGCGCCGAAGCCGGCGGAGAAGTCCTCGACTTCGATTCGCCGGGCCATCAGCCGCACGCTTGAACAGTCGCATCTAAACAAGACAAGGCCCGCGGAAAGATCATTCATCTTCCCGCGGGCCTTGTCGTTTCAACTGCGATATCAGCCGACCTTCTACTGCGCCGTCGCCATGCGGAAGAATCCCCGCTCCGGCTCGCCGGCCCAATACCCATCCCAGCCGTTCACGTCCGCCCAATAGAACTTCTCGGTCCGGGAGCGGACCGGCCCCAAATTTCGGCGGAAGGAACTGCCGGCGAATGCCACGATGTCCACGTGCGCATCAGGCTGCCAGACGGTGTTCGGGTCGGAGAAGTAATCAAACCCGACGCGGTCGCCGGCCTTCAGATTCATCGCCGCAATCTTTTCAACGGCCTTGGGCTGGCCCATGTCGGTCCATTGGGTCACGTGATAGAGGGCGTAGGTGCCGTCCGATTTAATGTGATGCGACTGTCCGATGCGCCCGCCGGGCGCTTCGGCGCGGATCGGGTCGCTGTGGCCGCAACCGACCGCCAGCAAGGCTGCGAGGGTCAGGACGGGGGTGATGAGAAAGTGCTTCATGCTGTCGGTCTCCGTAAAGCGCGCCGGGCGAAAGGGCGTGGCTGCCTGCCAGCGTTTTTTCGAGCCGCCCACCTGGGCCGCCCACAACCATTGTACCGTCCGGCGGGCGGGCGTCGAGTCACCGTACGATGCCAATAACCCTCCGCAAGCTCGCGTGTTGAATAATCGGCCGGTCCGACACGCGTTCTCCAATCCGAAAGTCCCACGTCCAGAAGATCGCCTTCCGTTGGCCGCTCTAGCCTGTGTACGCCACGCGAGCTCATTTTGCCAAACGGCGGCATTTTTCCCCGATGCCAACAGCGCAGGAATTGCCAGTTGCCCAAGAGTCAATCCGCTTGCCCGCCTTGTTAGCGCTCGTAGCGCTGATTTTGTCCGTGATCCCCGCGTGTTCACACGGGCGGCACGCCAGCGGGCTCATCAGCACAATAAATTAACATTTCGGTTGAATTCCCTGAGGCGCGCGGGAGAATTGGAAGCCTTTCATGGAGGCCTCATGACCCTGCAAAACTATCTCGACGAAATGGGAATTCGTTACCACCTTTCCCGCCACCCGATCGCCTACACCGCACAGGACTTGGCCGCGACCGAGCATGTACCGGGCCGGCAAGTGATCAAGCCCGTGATCGTGCAGGCGGATGGTCAGTTCCTGATGTGCGCCTTGCCCGCCTGTTACCGCGTTGACCTCAGCGAACTTCGCACGCAATTGCAATGCGAGCAGGTGCGCCTCGCGGACGAAAAGAAGCTGCGCGAGTTGTTCCCCGACTGCGAGCTTGGCGCAGAGCCTCCGGTCGGGCGCATTTACGGAATGCCGACGCTGATGGACGAATCGCTGGTCGCCGACGACCGCGTGACTTTCCAGGCCGGCACGCACAGTGACTCGGTGACCATGAGCATGGCCGAGTACCGCCGCCTCGCCCAACCGGAGATGGCCCATTTTGGAAGGCCGTTGGTGTGAGGGAAGCGGAGAGGAACGAGGATAGAGGATAGAAGATGGCGAGAAAACGCTCCTCTATCCTCTATCCTCGATCTTCTCCGTTAGCGTTATCTCCACCACCTCGGGCGTGCAAAACGCGCGAATCGGCAGGCCCGTATATCCCAATCCGCGGTTCACGACGAGCCACGTGTCGGCGACGCGATGCGCGCCGGTTGCCAGCGGCGGGGGGAGGGCGTCGTGGGTGAGGATCGGGCGGCCGGTGGGGAAGCACACCTGCCCGCCGTGCGTGTGGCCGGCGAGGAAAATGTCCGCTTTCAAACTACTTGCGCGGCGCAGGTGGTCGGGGAAATGCGATAAGACGACCCGCACCGTTGCAGGATTCCTGGCGGGAATTGAACGGAGAAATCGGGGGGAGAGTTCCAGCCTTCGGCGTCCGGGGAGGCCGATGAGTTCGATTAGGCCTCCGCCCGGTAGCCTTAAGATTTCGCGTTGTCCGTCGATGAATCGAACCCCGGTATCGCGCAAGGCCGCTCCGATGGCGTAGCTGTCATGGTTGCCGTGAATGGCGAACCGGCCGGCCCGCGCCGCCCACCCTTCGACCATCCGCCTGACCAGCGGCAGGGCGGGGCGGTGGTCATATTTGTTGTCCACGAAATCGCCCGTGAACAGCAGCAAGTCCGGCGGATGTTGCCCGATGCGGTCGAGCAGCCCGTCATATGCCGCGGGCCAACGCGTTTTGAGGTGCAGGTCCGAGAGGTGCAGGATGCGCAGGCCATCGAACCCGCGAGGCAAATTCGCAATCGGCAATCGGAGGCGGGTCCACTCAATGCGCGTCGGCGGAAAGAATTGTACCCACCGCAACGGCGCGAACGTCCAGGCGTTTGCCCACGGCGGCTGCTCCGCGACCCGCCGCGGCTCTACTTCACAAAAGTCCATTCCAATTTCCTTGTGCACATCGCGCGCCATTATTCTTGCAGTCCCCAAACCCTAACATATAATGTGTCCTGCGAAATACCCGGCCAACGGATGGCCCTCCCGGGCCAATTCACCCATGAAAAGACCCCACCGCAGCCGTCCCCTCCTCGTCGCTCTCTACGCCAACGCCGCTTTGCTCCTGGCGATTCTCATTTGCCTGGCGTCGCGCGGCTCATCGGGGAGCTTTCTGCCCAGCGCCTCCGCCGCCCCGATGATGCCCCAGCCCATCGCCGGCAATGGCAATCTTTACCTGATGCCTGCGCAGTTGCTCAACAGCGTGTGGGGCTGCTACGTGATGGACACCGAAGCCCAGACGCTCAGTGTCTATTCCTACAACGGCAATCAGCTTCGGCTCATCGCCGCCCGCAGCATCCGCTCTGACCACCACCTGACCAACTACAACACCGCACCGGACCCTGAAGAAATTCGCAAGCTCGTGGAACTCGAAACACAAAAACTCCGCGTCGCCCCGCAGGCCAACCCGTCTGGGCCGCAGGAGCCGCACAAGACATCCGAGTGATGAAGCACCCGTGAAATCGCACCGGTGAAACGCGCCCGTGCTGGCGGCTGAGGCCGGCATCCCCTACACTCAGCCCCCGGACACGCAACCAGGAGACCGCCCCATGATGGCAAAAATGTTCTACACGCTGGAGGAAGCCAAGTCCGCCCTCGGCAAGAGCGAGGAGGAAATCAAGCAGTACGCCCGCGAGGGCCGCCTGCGCGAATTCCGCGACGGACCGCGCCTCATGTTCAAGGCCGACCAGGTCGAACAGCTCCGCGGCGAAATCAGCGGGGGCGGCGCGGGCGACCAGGTCGACTTGGGCGTTTCCGATTCCGGCGGGCTCATCGGCCTCGTCGACACCACTGGCGCCAGCGGCACCAGCATCACCCTCACCGACGAGGGCGGCCACGGCTCTGTCGCGGGCATGCGCACCAAGGAAGACACGGCGCTCGCCGCCGACTTGGGGCTTTCCGGCTCATTGGGCGGCGTCCCTTCGCCCGCCCGCCTCTCGGCTACCTCCGGGCCGCTGAGTGGGACGGGCCTGAGCGGCACCGCTTCCGGCAGCCGGGCGGGCATCAATGTCTTCGGCGTGGACGACGCAGAGCACGTGGACCCCTCCGCCCAGACCGCCATCACGGGCGGCATCCGTGAACAGATCAATCTCGAAGGCGTCGGTTCCGGGTCGGGCCTCCTCGACCTGAGCCGTGACAGCGACGATACGAGCCTGGGCGCTGTCCTCGATGAAATCGGCCCCAGCACGCCCTCGCGTGGCCGCGGGCAGATGGAGATGATCGACACCGGCTCGCTCGAACTCGACGAGCCCACCGGCGGCGTCACCCGCGTCTCCGCCCCCGTCTACGTTCAAGCCCCCGACCCGATGGCGCCAGCCTTCGGTGCGGCGGCCCTGGGTGCCGGCTGCGTTCTTCTCGTCGCGATCTA
>JAQGHH010000219.1 GCA_028288945.1 Phycisphaerales bacterium | reverse complement strand
GGCGTACTTCAGCGAGCGGGCCAGTGCGTCGTAATAGGCGACATGCAGCGTGCCCGCCGGGTCATACGCCATCGCGGTCGCCCCCGCGTGGGCAAACGTCCCCGAGAGCAAACATCGTGGTTCCAACGATTCGATCAGCGCGCAAACGGCCTCGCCGCGGACAAGGGATGGGATTCGGGCCGCGCGCATGGGATGTCTCCTGTATCAGGAAGCTGACACCAGTTGGCATCGGAGGGCCCGACTCGCGAGTTAGCGGATGTGATGGAGGAATACCCGGTCGCGCGACATTATCGGTCGCCACCGGCCCGGCCAAACGTGCAGGATCGGACAGACGCCACGAGTTAACGCGATCGCGATGGGTTTGCTGATCGGTTGCTCCTCGTCGCGCGGTGATAACCTGGTCGATAGCGGATTCAACCGTTTAGCCGCCCCGCTTGCGAGGCGCGTTTCGCGACAGCGAAAGGAGAAACGCCCCGCAAGCGGGGCGGCTAAACCATTGCTCAACCCGACCGGACGTTGCCGCGCGAGGAGAAGTAATTGTCTCATCGTCTAAGAGGGGCGTTTGGCGTCTGGGCGCGCTCTCGCGCCGTCGCGCCCGGCATCGTAATCCACCGTGATCGTTCCGGCGGTCCCCCCCCGGACGGCGAAGTCGCCGATGACGGTCATCTTGCGCGGCTTGAGCAGCCCCACGAGGTCGTCGAGGATCGTGTTGGTCACGGCTTCGTAGAAGATCCCCTTGTTCCGGTAGGCGAAGAAATAGAGCTTGAGGCTCTTCATCTCCACGCAGAGTTCATCGGGCACGTAGCGGACCGTGATCGTCGCGAAGTCCGGCTGGCCGGTCACCGGGCAGAGGCTGGTGAATTCGGGGAAGACGAATTGAATCTGGTAATCGCGATTGGGGCGCGGATTCTCGAACGCTTCCAGGATCGACGGCGGGTTGGCGATCTGCGCATCGGTGAGGACCGACTTTGCGCCGAGTTGTGTCAAACGGATTGGCATAGGGCGGGATTATAGCGTGCGACGAGCAGCACGGGCACTTCGATGACGATGTTCGCCTGCCTCTGAATGCGGAAAATAACAGACGGGCCGGAGAGGGACTGTGAAGCCCCAGGCCGCCGGCCCGTCGTGTGAGGGATCGATATTCCCCATCCCTTTTAGGGAGAGGGGGCAAGCACTTACTGCTTGGGCGTTTGGCCATTGCCAGCGCCGCCGTTGCCATTTCCATTGCCGCGCTGCGGGCGGTCTTTCGCCAGCTTGTCTTTTTGGGCGGGGGTGAGCAACCCGTCCACGGTCTTGCGCAGGTCGTCCATGATCGGGCGGACCTTGGCGCGGACGGCCGTGCGGTCGTCCCCGGCGTCCTTGGCGGCGGCCTCGGCCTTGGTCTTCGCCTCCGTGAATGCGGCCTCGACTTTGGGCTTCTGATCGTCGCTCAAATCGAGCTTCAGCACCGACTGGTGAAAACGCTCGATGAACCCGGTCGGCCCGCCGCGACCCGGCTGGGGGGCTTCCTTCGGCGGGTCCTTGGGGGCGTCCGCGCCGCGCACGCCTGAAACCAAACCGGGCGTCGCCATCAGCCCCAGACCCAACAACGCCACCGCCAATTTGCCATCAAACCGCATAACAGACCTCCGCGAAAAGGGAAATGAGTAAGGAGATTTCAACAACTCCGATACAGCCATCCGGCGGATGGATGTATTTACTACAATCACAACGTTCGTATGGGGAAATTATTCCTCGCTTTGTCACCGTCCTCCCGCGCGGCCCACGAAGTGGTGGCCATCAATATAATTGCAATGCAACCGGCTGCCGCGAATCGTGAAAGATCCATCCGGCTCTCCTGCTTTCCGCCAATCCACCTGAACGCCCCCCTAATTTCCCCGGCAGTTCCCGGCCGCCCACAGCCCTACCGTCCCGTCACCGTCTGCATACCTCGTGCGGCCAGGCGCTGATTCATGTCGTAACGGAACTGCTGCCACTGGGCGCGGGAAGCGGGTGGAATGCTCTCGATGCGCGTGGCCCGTGCCGCGGCATTGGGGCCGCCGGAGCCCTGTGGCCCTGCCGCGCTGGGTCCGCCCGGCATTGGGCGCGGTGGAGCGCCGGCCGGCCCCAGCGCGGCCCGCCGGGCTTCCATTTCCTTCCGGCGGGCCTCGCGGTCGTCGATGAGCTTGTCCATTACCTGATTCCGGGCGTCGCCCGGCGGGAGCGCGAAGTATTCATCCATCTGTTTCTGCTGCCGGTCCACCCACACGTCGCGCATGAGCGCCCGGCCTTCGCCCCTGGTGATCCGGCCGTTGTTCATGGCCTCGGTGAGTTGCGCGCGGTCCTGGTTGGCCGCAGCGATTTTCAGGGAGGCGAGGAGCTGCGCGTGATGGCGGGCACGGATCCCACGCGCCAGCAGAAGCCCGCCGACGATCAGCGAAATCGCCACCAGCACTGTTCCGGCCCGCCTGCGGAAGTTCTGCCGCCATTCCGCCCGCGCGTTTCCGGCCTTAGCGGCCCCTTTCCGGATCGCGGCGGCTTGGTATGAGCTCATGGTTCGCTCCATTGCTTAAAGGAAGGCGCACTTAAAAGGCCGCGGTGAGGTCATCGACGTGGCCGTCGAGGAACAGCACATTCATCGCGTCGTTCGCGCCGGCGGAGTCGTGGAAGGCCTCGTAGTCCTCCACGACCTTCACCTGGGTGATGTCGCGCGTGCCCTGGCGGCCTAACAGTGACTTGTCGTTGATGTTCAGCCCGGCGAAAGGCAGCAGCAGGTATTGGTAGCTCGACGCTTCCAGGTCGAACCAGGTCTCGCCGCTCGGCGCTCCGGCCGGCGGCTGGATGAGATGGTCTGCCGGGCAGCGGTAAGATTGGGGCGCTCCGTGCGTGTAGGGCTCGAGCAGCTCAACGAGCGTCGGGCCGGTGTTCAACGGCGGCTGCTGCGAGGGCAGCGTGTTCACCAGCGGGAGGATCTGCTTCGATTCCTGCACGTACATCTGGAAGCGCAGCCCAATGTCCCGCAGCGCCGCCCGGCAGGAGGCGTTTTGCGCGCTGCGACGCACGCGCGCAAGCGCCGGCATCAGAACCGCGATCAGCAGCGCGATGATGCCGATGACGACCAGTAGCTCGACGAGGCTGAAGCCTGACCCTTTGTTTCCGGGGCGATTGCGGCCCATAATGTGTCTCCGGGGGCTAAAGTACCCCCAGTTGGCGCGGTTATTCCGTGCATATCCCCAAGCGCCATTAGCGGGTCGGCGAGAGGAATAAAGCGGGAAGCAGGGGGTACTAAAGCTGTGGCGCCTGGTGCGCCGTCGCAGAAATATGATGGAGGGCGGTGTTGCAGACCGCAGACCCCGAGCTTGTCGAAAGGATAAAGAACGGCGACAAGGCGGCGTTTTCGGAGCTTGCCGGCCGGTATGCCGATCCGTTGTTCGGGCTGGCCTACTCTCTGGTGGGCAGTGCGGCGGACGCCGAGGACATCGTGCAGGAAGCGATGCTCGCGGCATTGCGGAAGATCGGGTCGTTCGAGGGGCGGTCGTCCGTGTTGACCTGGCTCCGGAGCATCGTGGTGTTCCAGGCCTCCAAGACCCGCCGGTCGCGCCGGGTGCGAACCGCCATCCCGCTGCACGACCACGAGGACCTCGCCTCCGCGAACGACTCGCGGCTGCGATCGGGCTCCGGCACGGCGGCGGTGGACAGCCGGGTGGACGCCATGGCCATGCTCGAAACGCTCTCGCCCGAACACCGCGCGATCGTTGTGCTCCGCGAGCTTCAGCAGATGTCCTACGAGGAAATCTCGAGGGCGATGGGAATCCCGCTGGGAACGGTCGAATCGCGGTTGTATCGCGCGCGCCAGGAACTGCGGCAGCGGTTCGGCGGGTACGGAACGTGAGCAAGGGGAGACGCGGTTACGCGGGTTTGCGGATGGAGGGTGGAGGATTGAAGATGGCGGGAAAGGCAGCCGCCGCCGGCCATCTTCAATCCTCCATTCCTCCATCCTCAAACTTCGGCCCCGCGCGTCCTTGGATAGGAAGTGCTTTATGGCAGCTTGTGAATACAGCATCCGCGTGAACGCCTACCACGACGGCGAGCTTCCCGGCGCCCAGTGCCGCGAGGTGGAAGAGCACCTGTCGGGCTGCCCGGCGTGCGCCGCCGAGTTGGAACAGCTCCGCGGGTTTTCCCACGTGTTGGGATCGCTAGTCATTCCGCGGGTTTCGCCTAGTTTCGTGCGGCACATCCAGGCGCTCGCGCAGCCGCTGGAGGAAGTGCTGCTCATCCGCTTCGGCCGCCGGCTAACGGCCGCGGCGGCGGCGGTGATGCTGCTGGCCACCGGGTATTGGGTGATGAACCATCAGGCTCCCGCCGCCCCGGCCGCGAGCGCAGTCACCTTCGCGTCGTGGGAGCAGCAGGTGATCTATCCCGACGCGCACGACGCCGCGGCCGGAAGTGATTCGGCGTTCGATGATTTCCTCCGCCAGGATTTGTCCGGAGCCCGCCCATGATCCGCCTGAAGCTGGTGATGTTGCTCGGGTTTGCCCTGATGTTCGTCGCGGGCCTCGCGGTCGGGCGCGCGAAAAGAATCGTCCCGTTGGCGAAGCCGGCTGACGCGCAACCCGCCTCGTCCATCATCGGCAAGGAACTCAACCTCACGCCCGAACAGCGCGAGCAAATGAAGAAGATCTGGGAGCCCGTCGGCCACCACCCCGAGCCGGCGGAGTACAAGGAAGCCGACCGCCAGCGCGACGAATCCATCCGCTCCCTGATGAGCGAAGACCAGCGGACGCAGTACGACCAGATCGTCCACGACCACGACGCAAAAATCGCCGCCCTTCGTGCCGAGCACGAAACGGCGATGCGCGCCGCCGAGGCCGAATCCCGCGCGATCCTGACAGAAGCCCAGCAGAAGACCTTCGACCAGATGATCAAGGAGCACGGCCACCGCCACGGCCCGCCCGGTATGCACCGGAGCGGCAGGCGCGGCGGACCGGAGACCGCGCCAAGTCACCAGTAGGGGCGAAGCTTGTCTTCGCTCATGAGCGGAAGGGAAAAGACGAGTAAGATTATGAGTAAGAGTAAGAGTAAGAGTAGGACGCGCTTCCAGATGCGCCTCTGAGCGCGATCCTGATCTTACTCTTAATCCTACTCCTACTCGTCTTTTTGCCTTCCCCTTGGGTTCAGCCCTCCACTCGCGTCAGACGCACGATCCGTTCCAGCTTGAACGTCCTCCGGTCGTTGCGGAGGTGGCAGTGGGCGATGAGCAGCATTTCGCCGTTGGATCGGCGGACGTGTAGCGGCTCGATCAGCCGTTGCGTACGGTTCTCCCGGGCGTCCAGGTACTCCATCATCACCGGGCACTGCTGCTCGAGCGCCTCTTCCAATTCCAGCGGCAGCAGGTTCTCCCGCGCGGTGACGGGCAGCAGGCCCATCGGACCCCCCTGCTCGCGGTAAGCGTCGCAGAGACAGACCTCCCACCCGCCGACCGGCTCCATCAATTTCTCAAAAACGGCGGCGGTGGTCTGCGCGTCCGCCAGCGCGCGGTGCGCGACGACGGGCAGAACGCCCAGCCGCGGCGCGAGCAGTTGCAACGCATTGCCCCCCCGGCCGAAGCGTCGGCGGGCGATGCGGACCGTGTCCATCACCGGCGCGTTGTCCAGCGCCTCCACGATGTCCTGTCCGCTTCGGCGGAATTCCTTGTTCAAGAAAGACAGGTCAAACCGCACGTTGTGCCCGAGCACGGCCGCGCCTCGTAGTAACTGCATGGCCGCGGGAAGTTGGGCGGCGAACGTCGGCTGGCCGTCGACCATCGATTGGGAAATGCCGGTGAGGGCGGTTACGCCCGGGCTGATCCGGCGTAGCGGGTCGATGAGCTGCTGATATTCCCCCACCACCCGGCCCCCTTCGACGCGCACGATCCCCAGCTCGACCACGCGGTCGCCGAAGTCAGCCGATGCGCCCGTGGTCTCCACGTCAAGAAACGCGAGGGGGACGTCGCGAAGAGGTTGCAGGAGTGAAAATCCCATTGTCCGTCGGAGAAACCAGAGCCTTGCGAATCAATTGTACGATGGGCGAAGGGGAAAGTGCTGGGGAAGGAGGCTCTGATGGCAGTAGGACTGATGACCGAGCGTATTCGTGCAGTTTCATGCACGTCGTTATTCAAGCACCCGGGGGAATAAGATCAATGCGTCCTCATCGATCAAACAATCCGCCCCAAACCTGCTCGGCGAGCTTTCGGGCGGCGGGGCTTTGCAGGAGGACCTGGGGGTCTTTCAGGATCTGCCGCAGGGGGAGGGTGCCGGTGAAGTGCAAGGGGGCGTTAAGGGCGAGGTCGCCGATTTTTTGGCGGTCGCCGAATTCCAGATTGCCATCCAGATTGTATGGAACGTCCCCGCCGCTCTTGCGGAGGGCTTCGCCCGCGGCCAGGAGGCTTTCGAAGGTGACCGCCACAGGAATGCGGAGTGGGATCGTGCCGTTGGCGGGAATGGTGGCGTCGGGCGCGGCGCTGTCATTGACGACCACGACGCCGCCGAGAGCCAATTTGTATTGTGCCCGGTTCACCGGGAGGCTGAACGCGTTGGGGTTTGTCAGATCGAGGTCGAAATTGACGGTCACGCCAGTGGGTGTGGCTTGCCCAAGCGTGGTGGACCGGAGCGCAACCGTCGGCCATTTCACGAGGGTCGAGCACCCGGTGGATACCGAGCCCAGCACCAGGAGGAAAAGGGCAGCCGCCAACTGGCGCATGATGGGCATTCTTTTAGACTTCCGTGCCGATGATCGACGCCTCGAACACAAGATTTCCGTCCACGAGCCCTTGGATTTTGCAGCAGACCCGGCGGTGGCGTTCCTGAGTCTTGAGGCCGATGAGGTACATGCGGCAGCCGGGGGAAACCGCCTTGCGGAAACGGATCTCGTCGGCGCCGCCGAAACCGATAAAGCCCTTCCAGCCAATGAACTTGCGGGTATAGAAGCTGGCGAGCTGCGCGCCGGCCTCGATCATCAGCACGCCCGGGAGCAGAGGCCGGCCGGGGATGTGGACGGGAACCCAAAACTCGTCCTCGCGCACGTCCTTGTAGCCAATGATCTGCCCCTTCTCGGGGTCGGCATAGATAATGCCGTTGAGGTGCTCCATGTCGCCGCGTTGGGGGTTGGTCTCGCGGACCACCTCCTGATCGTACAGGACGCGGCTGAGGTCGATTTTGGAGATGTCGTAGAGGAGTTGTGGAGGCATTGACGTCCCTGAATGGGCTGAAAAGGCCGCAGGGCCTCAAGACTCCTCATCCATTGCTGTTTTCGCGAGAGCGATAACCCGGTCGGGCCTGGATTTCCCCGTTTATCCATTCTCGTCGCCAAAGACCCGCGCACGCTGACTTGTTTAGCCGCCCCGCTTGCGGGGCGTTTTCTTTCGCTGGCGCGAAACGCGCCCCGCAAGCGGGGCGGCTAAACGGTTGGGATCGGTATTGGCCCAAACCGCACGGCCTTTGTTTTTGCGCGAGAGCTTTAAACCAAGCCCCGCGCCGTCGGTCTGCGCCGATCATACGGCACAGCCCGGCGGCGCGGGAACGGTGAAATTCGGGCCAGAATCAGGCTTCGGCTTGCGGGGCGGGGGAGCCGCCCGCTTCGGGCTCTTCGCGGCCTTCCAAGACTTTCTTGCGGACTTCCTGGGCGGCGGATTTGATTTCCTGCATTTTTTTACGGACGCGAGTGCCCGCGGCTTTGTTGCCGCCGTGGGCCTTGTCCACGTCCGGACCCGCCTCATCAACCAGCCGCTTTAGGGTTTCATATTCCTGCATTGCCATGGATATCTCCCAAAGACATTGTTAAGGCGGAAAACTCTACTGAGGAGGGGAAGGCGTGTCAATTGATGGGAACCGCGTTTTTGACGCGATTAAAGGGGGGAAGAGAGTGATGGGTGCTGAGTGCTGAGTCGATGGTCTTGGGTGGCTTCCACCTTCAAATTCCCAGTCTTCAGTCCTATCCTCCGCACTCAGCACCCAGCATTCAGCATTCAGCATTCAGCACTCAGCACTTTCCTTAATGTATCGCCTGAACGCCTCCATCAGCCTTCGCGTGATCGGGCCCGGCTCGCCGCCGGCGACTTGGCGGCCGTCGATTTTGGTCACGGCAATAACCTCGGCCCCCGTGCCCGTCAGGAAGCATTCGTCCGCGATATACAGGTCATGGCGCTGGAGCGTGCGTTCCTGGCAGGGGATGGAAAGCCGTCGGCAGAGCGTGAGAATCACTTCGCGGGTGACGCCTTCGAGGATCCCGTCGTGCGTGGTGGGCGTTTGGACGACCCCGCCGCGAACGATGAAGAGATTGTCCGCGGTGCACTCGGCGACGTTGCCGTCGTGATTGAGCATGATCGCCTCGGGAACCCCGGCGTCCGTCGCCTCGATTTTGGCGAGGATGTTGTTGAGGTAATTGAGGCTCTTAATCCGCGGCGACAGGGCGTTGGGATGGTTGCGGATCACGGACGCCGTGATCACCGCCATCCCCTTTTCGTACATCTCTTTAGGGTAGAGCTCGATCGTATCCGTGATGATAAACACGGCGGGTGTCGGGCATTTTGAAGGGCTCAACCCCAAGTACCCGGCACCGCGGGTGACGACCAGCCGCACGTAGCAATCCGTGAAATTGTTCGCCCTGGCGGTCTCATCCACGGCCGCCCTCAATTGGGCCGCGGTATAGGGAATTGTCAGGCGGATCGCCTTTGCCGAGTCAAACAGCCGCCGGAGATGAGCCTCGGGCTCGAACACCTTCCCGTGGTAGATGCGGATGCCCTCGAAGACGCCGTCGCCGTAGAGAAGGCCGTGGTCATAAACACTGATTTTCGCGTCGGCCTTATCGATGAGGCGGCCGTCGATCCAGACTTTGAGGGACATTT
>JAQGHH010000187.1 GCA_028288945.1 Phycisphaerales bacterium | reverse complement strand
CCTGCGGGTGTTCCCGCCGAAAGGCGGCGAGGCGCTCGGGCAGCAGGTAGACGCCGATGGTCATGCTCGCGCCGATCGCCACGCGCCCGCGGCTCAGGCCCTTGAGCTGGGCGAGCGCGTGCTCGGCCTCGGCCTCAATGGAAAAGAGCCGTCGCGCGTACCCGAGCAACAACTCCCCCGCCGCCGTGATCCGCATTCCCCCCGGCAGACGGTCGAACAGCGCCACGCCCATCGCCCGCTCGAACTGCTTGAGCTGCTTGGAAACCGCCGGCTGACTGATCATCAGCCGCTCGGCCCCCTTCCCCACTCCCCCCTCCTCCGCCACGGCCCGGAAGATCGCGAGATGGTTGATGTTCATGGAGCTTGCCTCATTGATCGGAGTTATGTGGACCCTAAGCAGTATAAATTTTGTTCATAGCTGGGCAAGGGCGGCACGCCATGATCCGAGTTGGCCCGAGCGACACAACCGCACAGCGCAATAGACGCGAAGGGCAGACGCGAAGAAAATGCAAGCAAAGAATGTGTCGCCATGGATAGACACGCACGACAAGGACGAAGAAATGCTCACCGTGACATGGGCGTGGCGCCCATCCGAAATGTGTTATGAGGGCGCGGAAAGTCGGCCACTGAACGCCCCGGCAATTCCTACGCACCAAGCACCGGGACGAAACGCCCGTGTCACGGTTGAGGCGCTCGAATTTCCTGCCCCTGATCTGTGTTCATCGGTCTGCATCTGTGGCAACAGTTCTTCCGCCTTTCTTCGCGTCTGCCCTTCGCGGCTTCGCGCCTTCGCGTCTATTCCGCATCGCGGCCCGTCCAGTCCCGTTGAGGGCGATTGTCCGATCGTTCCGACCGTCGCTACAATCCCCCCTCGGAATCGGCCGCGATTTTGTCCGGGTTGTCGCCATTTGGGTTCGAAATGAGTCTGCTTCTCAGTTGCCAATCACTTTCCAAGTCTTACGGGCCGCGTCTGCTGTTCAAGGATATTTCCATCAGCTTCGACGACACCGAGCGCACGGGCCTCATCGGGCCCAATGGGTCGGGCAAGTCCACGCTGCTGAAAATCATGGCGGGCCTCGAAACCCCCGACGGCGGCTCGCTTACCTCCCGGCGGCAGCTTCGGCTGGGGTATTTGCCTCAGGAAGACGTGTTCCCGGCGGGGAAGTCCGTGCAGCAGGTCATGCTCGACGCGATGACCGATCCGCTCCTCGACGAGCATGAGCGGGTCGTCAAAGCCGAGGTCCTTCTCGACAAAATCGGCTTCAAGCAGACGGACCCCCTCGTCGAAACCCTGTCCGGCGGATGGCGCAAGCGCCTCGCCCTCGCCCGCCAGCTCATCCTCGAGCCCGATCTGCTGCTCCTCGACGAGCCGACCAACCACCTCGATATTGAAGGCATCCTCTGGCTCGAAGAACTGCTCGCCAACGCGCGCTTCTCGTTCCTGCTCGTCAGCCACGACCGCTATTTTCTGGAGAACGCGACCAATCGCGTGGTCGAACTCAACCGCACTTACGCGGACGGCTACCTGAGCATTAATGGGACATACAGCGACTTTCTCGTGAAGCGGGAAGAGCACCTCGCCGCCCAGGCGGCGCAGCAGCAGGCGCTGGCGAGCCGCGTGAGACGGGAGGCCGAGTGGCTCAAGCGCGGGGCCAAGGCGCGCACGACAAAAGCCAAAGGCCGCGTCCAGGAAGCCGGGCGGATGATGGAGGAACTGGCCGAACTCAAGGCGCGCAACGCCGATCAGGGCACCGCGCAAATCGACTTCTCCGCCACCGAGCGCAAGACCCGCAAGCTGCTCACCGCCAAGGATGTGAAAAAAACCCTCGGCGGACACCACCTCTTCGACCACCTGAACCTCATCCTCTCGCCCGGCACGAAGCTCGGGCTCCTGGGCCCCAACGGCAGCGGCAAGTCCACGCTCATCCGAATGCTCGCCGGCCAGCTCGAAGCCGATTCGGGCCAGATCTGGCGGGCGGACGGCCTGCGCATCGTGCTGTTCGACCAGGCCCGCAAACAGCTCGACAAGTCGCTCCCGCTCCGCACCGCCCTGTCGCTGGCCGGGACGGACACGGTCGTCACGCCCGATGGCTCGATGCACATCACCGCATGGGCGAAGCGGTTCCTCTTCCACACCGAACAGCTCGATATGCCCGTCGGCAATCTTTCCGGCGGCGAGCAAGCCCGCGTGCTCATCGCTCGCATGGTGCTGCAACCCGCCGACCTGCTCATCCTCGACGAACCGACAAACGACCTGGACATCCCGTCGCTGGAAGTGCTGGAGGAGAGCCTTCAGGATTTCGCCGGGGCACTTCTGCTCGTGACGCACGACCGGTTCATGCTCGATCGAATATCGACGGAACTGCTGGCCCTCGACGGTCGCGGCGGGGCGAAGTGGTTCGCGAGCCTGTCGCAATGGGAGACGGCCCGCGAGGAAGCCGCGCGGCAGGAATCCTCCGCCAAGGCAGCGCCCAAACCCGCGGCCAAAGCGCCGGAGAAACCCGCCGCCCCCAAGCGCCTCAGCTACATGGAGCAGCGCGAGCTGGAGCAGATGGAGGAAAAGATCAGCACGGCCGAGGAACAACTGCACGCCTTCCAGCGGCAGATGGAAGACCCGAAGGTCTTGGCCGACCATGTAAAACTGCGCGAATTATGTACGAAAGTGGACGCGGCGCAAGTCCAGGTGAGCGACCTCTATACCCGCTGGGAAGCTCTGGAGGCGCGGAAGCGGTGAGACTGATGAGTGATGAGTGAACCGTGACGCAGCTTCTTCCCGTCACGGTTCACTCATCACGCATCATCGTCCGCTGTCCGCATAACAGGCGATTGCGGCTTCCCTGCCTTGCCGTTCATCGTTTTATGGGCCACATAACCCGTTTTTCACACGCCCCCACGCGGAACGATGTTTGCAGGGTGTAACTTGTTTCTGTGGCCCTCAGCCAGCTCGCGAGAGCCAGTAAGAGTCCCACAGGTCACTGTATTGCAAGCAGCGTAGGTTGCCCATGTGCTCGGCTCGTTGGATCCGCCATCGTGCGGAG
>JAQGHH010000183.1 GCA_028288945.1 Phycisphaerales bacterium | reverse complement strand
GGCCTCGAAGCTCACATCATGCAGCACCGGCCGCCCGGGCGCGTAGCCGAAGGTCACGTGCTCGAAGGTCACATTCCCCACGATCCGCGGGAGGGGCTTCGCCTCCACAACGTCCTGCACCTCGGGCTGAAGATCGAGCAGCGAGAAGACGCGCTCGGCCCCGGCCATCGCCTGCATCAACATGTTGTACCACTGGCCGAACGTCGTGATCGGGTTCATGAACCAGTCCCAATACAACGACGCCGCCACGACCGCGCCCACACCCTTGCCGGGCGGGAAGCGGCCGCTGACGATCAGGTAGCCGCCGTAGGTGAGGATGATGATTTTCCCGACGAAGCGGATGAGGTCGAGCACCGGCTGATAGACGCCGTTCACGCGCGACATCTGGACGTTGTTGTTCGTATTGTTCTGCTGGAGGCGGTTGAAGACACCCAGGTTGGGCATCTGGCGGTTGAACGCGGTGACCACGCGCATGCCGGTGATGTTCTCGGCCATGTTCGTGCTGACGCGCGTCCACCCCTCGCGCACGGTCTGCCACATCGACGCCGCCTTGCGAAGGTAGACGTGATTCGCGTAGACCAACACCAAGCCCAGCCAGGCGACCGAGACGAACAGCCGCCAGTCGGTCGTCGTCGCCAGCATCACCGCGGCCACGAGCATCATCAGCAGATTGGAGAAGATGACGTGCAGGCCCCAGACATTGATTTCGCGGAGGCTGTTCACGTCACTGGTGCAGCGGCTGATGATGCGGCCGAGCTTGGTCTTGTCGTAGTAGCTCATCGACAGCCGCTGCAAATGCTCGAAAAGCCGCCGGCGCAGTGAGAACTGCACGCGCTCCCCCGCCGCGGTCATGACGAGAATGGTGAAGCGCTGGAAAACGATCGCCCCGCCGATGCAAATGGCCCAGGTGCCGATGAGCATCAGGACGTGGTGCGTCGCCCCGGCGTGGGTGGGATGGTCGGGCAGCGCGTTTTTCTGGTAGCCGACTCCATAGTCGATCATCCACTGCATGAACTTGGGCGAGAGCATGTCCAGCACGGTCATGCAGACGCCCAGGAACACGCCCAGCGAGTATTGCGACTTGAAGGGGGCGAGGAGGCCGAGCACGCGCTTGAGCAGCACGCGGTCGATGGGCCGATAGCGCTGCTCCTCATCCTCCGCAATCGCCGGCGGCATCGGCAGCCGGACGTGAGGGTCTGGGGTCTTCTTCTTTCGGATGAACGGTACGACGGTCACTGTGTTGTTGCTCCGCTCTGAAAACAGGCTCCGAAAGTCGAAGAAAAGACTTTGCCGCGAAGGCGCGAAGGGACGCAGAAGAGAAGCCTTATGTAGGGCGTACTTCAGTACGCGATCTCGTTGACGTGCCGATCGATCAGATCAAGAAAACGCGTACTGAAGTACACCCTACACCACCTAACCATTCCATTTCTCTTCGTCTTTCTTCGTCCCTTCGCGCCTTCGCGGCAAAGTCTTTTCTTCCCTCTCACGCGCTCTCGCCGTCTTCAGTCGGCGCCTGGGGGACCGCGACCTTTGCCACGTTCGGGTCGCGGAGGCGGTGCATGTGGGACGGGTGTTCGCTTTCTTCCTCCGCTTCAACTTCCGGTTCGCGGCCATCGTCGCCGTACAATTGCACGGCAGCGATCTCCTGATAGTGGCCGTCCCGTGCCATCAGTTCGTCATGCGTGCCGATCTGGGTGATCCGGCCGTTCTCCACGACCAGCACCACGTCCGCACGCTTCACCGTGCTGATGCGGTGGGCAATGATGAACGTTGTTCTTCCCTGCATCACCACCCGCATCCCCCGACGGATCAAATCTTCGGTCTCCGGGTCAACGGCGGCCGTCGCGTCGTCGAGGATCAGCACGCGCGGGTTGGTGAGGATCGCCCGCGCGATCGCCAGGCGCTGTCGCTGGCCGCCCGAGAGGGAGGAGCCGCGTTCGCCCAGGATCGTCTGGTAGCCGTGGGAAAGCGTCTCGATAAATTCGTGCGCCTGCGCCAGCCGGGCCGCGGCTTCGATGTCGCCGTCGCTGATGTGCGGGCGGCCGTAGGCGATGTTCCCGGCGACCGTGTCGCTGAACAGATACGTTTCCTGAAAGACGAATGACACCTGCGTCCGCACGCTCGCCAGCGCGGCGTCCCGCAGGTCAATGCCGTCGATCGATATCCGCCCGCCCTGCGGGTCGTAGAAGCGCGCGATGAGGTTGACGAGCGTACTCTTCCCCGCGCCGGTGGGGCCGACGATCGCGACGATGCTGCCTCCCGGCACTTCAAAGCTGATGTCGCGGAGCACCGGCTTGAGCGGGTCGTAGCCGAAGGTGACGTTTTCGAATTTCACCGCGCCCCTGCCGGGCGGCAGGGTCAGGTTGCCCTGTTTTTCCGGCACGGTGGAGGGCGCGTAGAGCACTTCGTACAGCCGCCGGCCCGAGACGATCGCGTTCTGGTACTGCTCGTTGATCGTCGCGACGGCCTGCAGGCGTGTGAGGATGGCGCCCATCGCCTGGCCGAGGATCATGAAATCGCCGGCCAGAAAGTGGCCGTTGACCATCAGCAGGCCGGCCACGAGGAACAGCGATAAATTCGACCCCATGGCGATCATGCGGATGATCGGGGTGAAATCCGCGAACAGGCGGATGCGCTTGAGCACACGGTTGAGGAACAGGTCGCAGTTGGCGTTGTACTTCGCCACCTCCTGCCGCTCGCTGGCGAACGCCTTGACGACGTGCACGCCGGCGATGTTTTCCGTGATGATCGAAACGTTCTTGTCCTCGGCCTCCATGACGGCCTTCGCCGCCGGCTGCACGGTCTTGCTGAAGCGGAGGATGTAGTAAGTCCAGAGCGGCAGTGGCACCAGCGACAGCAGCGCGATCGATTTGGACACCGTGATGAGCAAAAAGATGTACGCCCCGACCGTCAGCCCGATTTCCAAAGACTGGTTCACCGCCGTTTCGACGAACGCGCGGACGTTCTGCAAATCGCTGAGCGCGCGGTTGATGAGCTGCCCGGAAGAGACGGCGTCGTGGAACCCGAAGCCGACGCGCTGCAGCTTGTCGTACACCGCCTCGCGGATGTAGTAGACCATGTTCATGCTCATCTTCGTTCCCGCCACCACCCGCAGGTAACGGAAGCCGACGTACGCGGCGACGATGAGCATCAGCCCGATGACCTGAAACCGAAAATCGACCTGCCGGCCCATCAGGCCCGCAAAGACCGCCCGCAGGTTAAGCCTCGACGGCGCGACCCAATGCCAGAACCCCGGCCCGTTTCCGATCCGCGGCCCGGCCCCCATGTCCTGGATTTCGTTGACCACGCGGGCGGTCTGCTTGGTGGTCAGCGCTTCCGCGCC
>JAQGHH010000134.1 GCA_028288945.1 Phycisphaerales bacterium | reverse complement strand
CCGGGCCTTGCGACGTGCCCGCCGACGTATATCTCGAACGCCGCATCGGCGGCCTTCTTCGGGGCCACACCTGTTGTTGTCAATTGCTTGAAGCCATACTTGCGGACCAGCTCCGCGGCTTTGGATTGGGCGTCGAAGAATGCGCCGACGGTGAGATCGTCGGACTCGGCGGAGATGTTCAGCACCGTGCCGGGGTGGTCGGGTAGTTTTTCCAGGGCGGCGGCGAGCTGCTCCCACGTTACCACGGTGCCTTCAAAGCGCAGGCCGTCTTTGCCAACGCGCAGCTCGACGGTTTTGGGCGCGGCGCCGGCGGGGGGTTTGGCCGCGGCTTTGATCACGATCGTGTCGTGGGGGCGGATGAATACATTGAAGTCTTGATCTCCCGCGAGGAGCTTGGGCCCGGGGATTTCGATGTTTCGGATGGCGGGAGGAATATTCTCCTTGCCTTTCGGCTGCGCATCCGGGTTCGACCATCGGACGATCAGGACGGAGGTCACATCGCCCCGCGTGCCGCCGGCCAGTGCGAGGACGTCAAGCAGCCGGACCTTGGCATCGGGGATGCTGTAATTCCCCGGCTTCTCAATGTCGCCAAGGATGCTGAACGACCTGCCGCGTGCTTCGACCACGGTTACCGACACGGGCATGTGCTCGATGAGATTTGCGTCTTTGTACGCCTTGGAGATGTCCGCCTCCAGTTCCGTCTCGGTGCGTCCGGCCGCCTTCAATGAACCGACGTACGGCAGGGAAATCACCCCGTCCTCATTGATCCGCGAGGTCTTGACCGTTTCCTTGCCGGGGCCGGACAGCTCGGAAAGCGAGACCGTGATCAGGTCGTTGCGCGAGAGCCAGTAGACGGCGCGATTTTCCTTGAGATCGTCGGGCTCAATGCCGGTTGCGCCGGCGGCCTGGGCCTTGCCCGGATCGGCCGCCTTGGCCGGGGAAGTCGCGGCGTCTGTGCCTTCTCCGGCTTTGAGCCGCGGGGGTGTCAGGAGTAGAAGGGCGCACGCGGAGGCGATGAAGAACGTGGCGAGCACCGGGGTCCAGCGGTCGCGCTCGGGCATGGGGAGTCCGACGATCCTCCTGACGCGGTGGAGCAGGATTCCGCCGCGGGCGGCGAGGGCCAGCCGGGACGGGACGGCGCGGAGCTCTTCCATCGCGGCCAGCGCCCGCGCGTAGACCACGCGGTTGCCGCAGGCGCGGGCGGCGAGATCGTCGCAGCAGTTCTCCCGCTCTTGGCGGACGACGCGCGACGCCCACCAGATTGCGGGGTGATAGAAGAGCAGCGTTTCGGCGGCCGTCTGGATCAGGTTGACGACGTAATCATGCCGGCGGACGTGGGCCAGTTCGTGCAGGAGCAGGGCTTCGAGTTGTTGTGGCGTGAGGTCGGTCAGCGCCGCAGCCGGGATGAGAATGACCGGCCGGAGCCAGCCCATGACCGCGGGGACGTGAACGCGGGCGCAGACGCGCAGGCGCACCGCCGACCGGATCTGTAGCTGCGCGGCAAGCTCCGCGAGTCTTTGACGCCAGGCGTGCGACGGCTCATCGCCCAGTCGTGCCAGACGCTGTACGAGCAACCAACCCAGCAGGTGGCGGAGCGACAATCCGCCCACTCCCAGCAGCCATGCCGCCACGGCCCATGCGAGCCACGGCCGGTCGGGACTGGCCGATGACTCGTGCGGCACTTCGATCGTGGCGGGCAATGCGACGGCGGGGCCGCGGCGCTCGGCCGCGATGACGGGCGGCGATTCATGGCGCACCACGGGCGGGACGCGCGGCGCAGGCGTGAGAATGGGCAGCAGCGCCATGAGCGCGATCGCGGCGCATCCCGCCGCGTAGCGGGCGGCGGCGGACGCGCGCCGCATGAGCAGAAGCGCGACGGCCAGCAGGGCGGCGATGGCCGTCTCTTCCCACAGGCTGTGCAGGAGCACCCACCCCAAACGCTGCGTCAGAGGCGAAGCGTGCAGGCCGTTGAGCCAGGCTTGAAGCGTGTTCACTTTGCGCCTCCTTCGAGTTGATCGAGCACATTTCGGATCTCGGCGAGTTCCTGGGGTGACACTTTTCGGGAATCAAGGGCGCGGAGGACGAGCTTCTGCGCCGACCCGCCGAAAGCGCGGTCGAGCAGGTCGCGGACGAGCGCGCGCTGGGTCTGCTCCTCGCTACGGGCGGCGGAGTAGACGTGGCTCTGCCGTCGGTCATCCCGCGCCACCAGCCCCTTGCCGGCCATGATCTGCAGCAGCTTCAGGACGGTGGTGTAGCCGACGGGGCGCGGGCCTTCGAGCCGTTCCCAGATCTCGCGCACGGTGCCGGGCCCGTGCCCCCACAACACGCGAAGGATCGCCAGCTCGCCGGCGGTAGGTCGGGGAAGTTCTTGTCGCGGCAAAATGCGCCTCCGGTTGAAGAGGGCGCAAGATATACGAACGACTTCGTAGTGTCAACGAAGAAGTTCGTAGGTTTCCGAATCGTGCTCAGGCCGCGGGGCGGCGCGTCATTTTTCGTTGCGCGCCTCGGGTTGCGTCTGGGGCAGGAGCGCCGGGCGGATGGGGGCCTCCGGCGGGGAGGCGGAGGGGTCGGCGGGCTGGGTTTGGGGCGACGCGCCGCGGCGCATGCCGCGCATTTGCTCGTCGAACGTGCCCGGTTCCACCGCGTGGGGGGTGAGCTTCGTGCCGCGCATTTCGTCGTCGCTCATCGGCTTGAGCGCGCCCGGCTGCTGGGCGACGTGCGGGGTGAGGAAGATCAGCAGTTCGGTCTTGCTCTTGCTCGCCTGCGTCCGCTTGAACAGTTCGCCGATCCACGGGATGTCCCCCAGGATCGGGACCTTGGAAACCGTGCTGGTCTTGCGGTCTTCCATCAACCCGCCGATCACGATCGTCTGGCCGTTCATGATCCCCACGCGGCTCTGGGCGGCGCGCTTGGCGATCACCGGCGCGTTCACTCCCGCGCCGATCGACACGGTCGTGCCGGTGAGCTGGCTGATTTCGGGGGCCACGTCGAGGATCACCATGCCGTCGGGATTAATGTGAGGCGTGACGTCGAGGATGATCCCCACGTCCTCGCGCTGCACGGTGTTGATGGTCTGGCCGGTGTCGGTCAGGCGGCTCTCGGAGATGAAGGGGACTTCCTGGCCGACGGTGATGCTGGCGAGCTGGTTGTCGCTGGCCAGGATGTACGGGCGGGAGAGCACGTCGAGCTTGCCGGCCGTCGCGAGGGCGTGCAGCGTGGCGTTGACGTTGGTCTCGACGACGCTCACCACCAGCCCGCCGTTGCCGGAGGCGGCGAGGTTGCCCAGGACGGAGCCGAAGGTCTGGCCGTTGCCGTTGGGGCGTTTGTTGAGGACGGAAAAATCCACGCCCCAGTCGGTGGTGTTGTCGTGGGTCACTTCGGCCACCAGCACTTTGATTAGCACCTGGGGCGCGGGGCGGTCGAGTTCCTTGATGATCTGGCGGACCTGTTCCTTGTACTTGCTGGAGGTGGTGACGAGGAGCGAATTGGTGTCGGGGTCGGCGACGACGAAGACTTCGCCGCTGAGCTCCGTCGTGGCCTTGGCGAGGCCTTGGGAGAGCCGGGGCATGTTTTGCCGGTTGCCCTGCGAGCCGTTGCGCGAGTTACGGCGGCCGTTAGCACCCGTCCCGCCGCCCAGGCCGCGGGAAGAGCCGTTGCCCTGGGGGTTCTGCCCGTTCTGAAAGTTTTGCGGCTGCCCGTCCTGGCCCGGCTGGCGCCCGCCGTTTTGCTGGTTCTGCGACTGGGTGTTTCCGAAGAGGACATTGAGCACCCATTCGAGGTTGGTCGCCTGGGCGTTGCGCAGGGGATAGATGAACAGGACTCCGTCGGCAGTGGGGTTGGAGTCGAGCTCCTTGATGAGCTGTTCGATGGCCTTGAGGGCTTCCTTGGGCGCGGTGACGACCAGGCTGTTGGTCCGATCATCGGAGGTTGCCGTCACCTTCGGGGCTTTTCCGCCGCCAGGGTTCATCCCGTAGAAGAAAAAGCGGAAGGGGTTGGAGCCGGAGTCCTTGTTTTCGGGCTCGAAGGTCGTGGTGATCAACTTGGCCGTGGACCAGGCGTCCGCATACTTGAGCTGATACACCTTCATCTCCGCGCTGGCCGGCGGGCTGGTGTCCAGGTCCTTGAGCAGATCCCCGACCGACTTGAGTGTCTCGGCGGGAGCGGTGACCACAACGCTGTTGGTCCGCGCGTCAAACGTGACGGCGACCTTCGCGCCCTTCGTCTGCTCCTGCATGCCGCCGAACTGGCGGTAATAGAAGGGAGAGTCCATGGACTGGTTGTTGTCCCCCTGCTTGATCAGCGAATTGACCATCTTCGAGGCGGCTTCGGCGTCGGCGAATTGGAGGTGAAACGCCTTCATCTCGGATTCGACGATGGGGTCGGAGTCGAGGTCTTTGAGGATGCCGTCGATGACTTTGAGGGTGTCGGTGGGGGCGGTGATGATAAGGGTGTTGGTGCGGTCGTCGGACTGCGCCCGTACGTGCCCGCCGCGGAGGGCCTGGTCGATAGGGCCGCCCGTGGGCTTTCCCGAGCGGCCCGCCGGCTGCGGCGGCCCGCCGCCGCCCTGCTGCTGCATCATCATCTGCTGCTGCTGCGACATCTGCCCGCCGCCCCCCTCGGCCTTGAAAATGTTTTCGATCAGCTTGGCGGTGATGCCGGCGTTGGCGTGCTTGAGCCGGACGATCCGCAGGTCGGTAGCGGTCGACTCCTGCCCGTCCATCGAGGCGATGACCTGGGCGATGCGGCGGATGTTCACCGAAGCGTCCGTGATCGCAATCGTGTTGCTCGCTTCGTTGGCCGCCACGTCGGCGTCGGTGCCGATGAGGGGGGTGAGGTCCTGGCGGAGGCGCGTCGCGTCGACGTTCTTGAGCGGGATGACCTGCGTGATCAGCTCATCGGTCGCGGCGATGGCGGTGGGGTCTGCGCCGAAGTGGACGGGGATACCGCCTTTCTTCGCCTTCTCGCGCGCGACGATTTTCACGATCCGCCCGTTTTGCACGGCGCTGTAGCCGGAGGATTTGAGCACGGCGCCGAGGATCGTGACGGCTTCCTCGGGGCTGACGGGTTTTTGGCTTTGAACGGTGACGCGGCCGTCGAAGGGGCCCTCCTTGATCATCACAAGTCCGCCGGCCTCGGAGAGGTATTCGCACACGGCGTCGATGGGGGCGTCCTTGAAGTTCAGCGTGAAATCGCCGCCCGGGCGCGAAGTGGGGCCCGTGCCATCGCCGGGGCGCGTGGCCGCGGGCCGGGTCGTCGCGGGCCGCGTCGTGGGCAGGAGCGAGTGCGTGTCGGCGGCTTGTGTCGCGGGCACGGCGGGGCGGTCGGGGTCCGCCGCCTGAGACGGGGCGGTCCCCCAAAGAAGGGCCAGCACAGCGCCCGCGACACGAACGAACCTCACTGCGCCGGCGTGGGGAAATCGCATGGTGAACTCTCTTGGATGTGTTTGATTCCGAGATTTGACGTCGGGCCGATTGAAGCGCGTGCGCGTGTTGGGGATCAACTCCCGGGGCTGGTTTGGGGTGATGAGGACTGTTGGGCGGCGTCCCCGGGAACGGCGTTGGAATCGGCAACGGGAACGGGCCCGCCGGGGCCCGGGGGGCCGCCCGGCCTGGGCGGCTGCGGGCCTCCGGGCCCGGGCGGCTTGGGCGGGCCACCCGCGGGCGGT
>JAQGHH010000116.1 GCA_028288945.1 Phycisphaerales bacterium | reverse complement strand
TCCCCCACCCAATCGCGCGTCGTCCCGGCGAGGTCTGCCGTGATGGACCGTTCCTGTCCGAAGAGCTGGTTGGCCAGCGTGGACTTCCCGACGTTCGGCGGCCCGACGATCGCGACGGTCGGGGGGTGAAGCAAATGCCAGAAACTGAGGTCTTCAAGAATCCGCCGAATCTGCCCGGCGCGTTGCGAAGGATCGTCGTTGTGACGTTGGAGGAAACCGGCCCACGCCGGTTCCTGCGCGAGCAGCGCGCGGATGCCCAGTTCAGTACGCGCGAGCGGCAAGTGTGCCGCGATCTCGCGTTCCAGGGGAGTTTCCCCGTCGGTGGCTTCGTCGGGCGTCGCGCCTCCGACCGGCTCGCGTACTTCAAACCCTTCGCGCCCGGCGAGTTCCAGCACGGATCGTACGACCCACGGCCCCCCGTGCACGTTCACGTCCGCCCCGCCGCCGGGCAGCGCCACGACGACGGGGTCGTCGATCACCCGCTCGTCGTCGGCCAGAATTCCATGTAAGCACCGGCCGGGTCTGGCCTCCTTCGAGAAGTGCCGCCGGAGAAATTCGCCCGTCGCCGGGCCGGCGAACCGCACCACCGCGATCGCCGAGGGGCCGGGAGGCGTGAGGAGGATGGCGTGGTTGAGATTCACCCCTCCGTTTCCTGTTTGAGGTGGTGATTCGTGTAGGCCAGCGCGATGCCGTAGAGGGTGAGGTCCGGGGAGACGGCGTGGATGAGCTCCCAGCCGCCGAAGAGCAGTTGGGCGTCGCCGCCGGTGGCGATGACCTCGGGCCACTGGCCCAGGGCGGTCGCGTAGTTTTCGGTCAGTTCCTTCACCATGCCACGGATGCCGTGGTAGACGCCGAGCGCGATGGCCTCGCGCGTGTTTTTCCCGAAGGCTTCGGTGGGCACGGTCAATTCGATGCGCGGCAACTGTGCGGTTTTTTCGTGGAGCGCGTCGAGCATCGTGGACGCGCCCGGCGCGATGGCCCCGCCGAGGAATTCGCCGGCGTCGTTGCAGCAGTCGACGGTGATGGCCGTCCCGGCGTCGACGACGACGCAGGCCGTTTCCATCTGCTCGTATGCCGCGGCTACGTTCAGCACGCGGTCGACGCCGGTCTTTTCCGGCTCGTCGGTCTGCACGGGGATCGGCAGATCGATGTCCCTGCCGACCCAAAGCACGTCGCGGCCGGCGGCCTGTTCCACGGCGTGTTCGATCGCCTCGTTGAGCGCCGGGTTGACCGAAGCCGCGACGACGGCGGCGTCAGCCCCGGCCAATTGTTGCCACGCGTCCGCGATCACTCCGGTCCAGTCGGCGCGCTGGGTGTGGGGGATGCGCTTCACCTGCCGCAATTCGCCGGCGATAAAGACCCCGATGGCCAGCCGGGAGTTCCCGACGTTTAGCACGAGCAAGTTGATGTCCATGGTGCAACTATAGCCGGGAAGCGGCAGCCGTTCATCCGGCGTTCAGTGGAAGAGGCTGCAGGTGATCGATCGCGCAAGCTTACGACTGCCTTGTTGCGACACGGGCGTCCCCCGTGCGAGATGCGTGAGGATTGCAAGTTGTGCGGTTCTCCGACGCGGCCATGTAGGGTGGGCGTACTCGCCCACCGCCTCCGAACAGCACCGGCCGTGAAACGAAATGGTGGGCGAGTACGCCCACCCTACCCGACTCATACCTGGTGCAGAATCCCTTCAAGCGCATCCGCCACCGCCTCTCTTTCCAGCGATTCCAGCGGCGCACTGAGCACGCGTACCCGCGGGCCCATCGGCTTCCAGCGAACGGGATTCGACGTGCTTCCGAATAGGCTCAGCGTCGGGAGGCCCAGGATGCCCGCGAGATGGCCGGGGCCGCTGTCGTTGCCGACGAAGGCGGCGGCGGAGGTCAGTTCGCCGAGCAGGTCGAGCAGGCTTGCGGGAGTGCGGACGTCGGCTGCTTCCCGGAACTGCGCAATCTGCTCCGCGGGCCAGCGCTCCAGCTCGACTTCACCCAGCAGCACCCGCACCGGCCGCCCCTGCTCTCGCAGCCGGCGGGCGAGCTCAAGGTATTTCTCGGCGGGCCAGCACTTGCGCGGCGCGCTGCCTCCGGGGTGAATCACGACCGCGCCGTCGCCGGTGCCGGTGCTCCCCACGCCGCGTTCATTGATGGAGCGGAAGATTTGCACAGCCGCCGCCTTCGCGGCTGGCCATGGCCCGAATTGTTCGATGAGGAACTCGCTCTGGTGGCCGGTGAAACCCTCGGGGGCGATCGTGGAGACCGCCAGCAGCTTCGCCTCCGGGTTTGCGACCGCCACGTTGCGCGACCACGCGTCATCCGGACTGGCCAGGAAGCTTATGACGGTGTGTGCCCCCGCCAGCGCCCGGGCGGAAGGCGCGGGCAGATCCGCCGTCGAGCCGAACAGCCGATGCCAGCCGCCGGATTCCATGTCCAGGGACTCCACCCGCAAGACCTTCTCGGCCAGCGCCCCCTTCTGTCCGTGCGTGACGTAAAAAACCCGGCTCTGCGGATGCAGCCGGGCCAGCGCCAGTGCCACCGGCCACGTGACGATAAAATCGCCCAGCGCGCCCGAATGGAAGAGGAGGATGTTGCGGCGGAGAGTCATGGTCGGCGGTTGCGGGTTGCCAATTGATGGTTGGGTACCGAGGCCGCTACAAAATCCGTATGCCAGCCCC
>JAQGHH010000094.1 GCA_028288945.1 Phycisphaerales bacterium | reverse complement strand
AGCCTCGGGCAAATGGCGGTCGCCGCGGGACAACTAAACGCGTCGTAATCCCGCCGAAATAGGAGCCGCCCATGTGCTTGGGAATACCGGGCAGGGTGATCGGGACCTTTCGCCAGCACGACGTGCTAATGGGGAAGGTCGATTTCGGCGGGGTCTCCAAGCAGGTCTGCCTCGATCATGTCCCCGACGTTCAAATCGGCCAGTACGTGCTGGTACACGTCGGATTCGCACTTTCCAAGATCGACGAAGACGAGGCGGGGCGCGTGTTCGCGTTCCTCGAACAAATGAACCAGCTTGACGAACTGGCGGTGGCCAGCCCCACAGAGGCGGAGGCGCCGCCATGAAATACCTCGACGAATATCGCGACCCCGCCGCGGCCCGGAAGCTCGCCGACGCCATCGCCCGCACGGTTACCCGACCATGGGTCATCATGGAGATGTGCGGCGGGCAGACCCACACCATTGTCAAGTACGGCGTGGACCGCGTGATCCCCGAGTGCATCGAACTCGTACACGGGCCCGGCTGCCCGGTCTGCGTGACGTCGCTGGAAATGATCGACCGCGCTCACGCGATCGCGTCGCGCCCCGAGGTGATCTTCTGCTCGTTCGGCGACATGCTCCGCGTGCCCGGGTCGCGCGGGGATCTGCTTCAACTCAAAAGTCAGGGGAGCGACATCCGGGTCGTCTACTCGCCGCTGGATGCGGTGAATCTGGCCGCCGCGAATCCGGACCGCAAGGTTGTCTTCTTTGCGATCGGATTTGAAACAACTGCCCCGCCCAACTCGATGGCCGTCTGGCTGGCGTCGAAGCGAAAGCTCAAGAACTTCAGCGTGCTCGTGTCGCACGTGATGGTGCCTCCTTCAATGACGGCCATCCTGCAATCGCCGGGGAACCGCGTGCAGGGATTTCTTGGCCCGGGCCACGTCTGCACGGTCATGGGGTTCGAGGAATACGAGCCGATCGCACGACGGTATCGCGTGCCCATCGTCGTAACCGGGTTCGAGCCGGTGGATCTTTTGGAAGGCGTGCTGTTGACCGTCCGCCAGCTTGAAGCGGGGACGGCGGTGGTCGAAAACCAATACGCCCGGGCGGTGCGCCGCGAGGGGAACCCGCAATCGATAAAGCTCATCGAAGAGGTCTTCGAGATCTGCGACCGTAAATGGCGCGGCGTCGGGATCATCCCCAAGAGCGGCTACAAGCTCCGCTACGAATACCGCGACCATGACGCCGAGCGCCTGTTCGAGGTGGACGACATCGAGACCGCCGAGTCCACCGTCTGCATCAGCGGGCAGATTCTCCGCGGCCTGAAAAAGCCGCACGACTGCCCCGCGTTCGGCAAGTCCTGCACGCCCCAGTCGCCGCTGGGCGCGACGATGGTTTCCAGCGAGGGCGCGTGCGCCGCGTACCACGCCTACGGCCGGCACCTTGAGGCGACGAGCCGCGGACGCGCGCCGCAACCCGAACTGGTGCAGATCGGAGGCGGCAAGTGACGATTGCATCACACCTCGGCGCACCGGCGTTCGCCCCCGGAGAGCTCGCGGGGAAAGTGTTGCGCCAGTGCCAGGAGGTGATCGACACCAAGCAGCAGTTTTTCAACGAGAACGCCGAGCGGATCGCCGACTGCTGTCAGGCGATGGCGCGGGCGTTTGACGCGGGGGGAAAGCTGCTCGCGTTCGGCAACGGCGGCAGCTCGTGTGACGCGGCACACATGGTCGTCGAGTGCACGCACCCGATCATTGAGCGCCGGCCTGCGCTGCCGGCAATCGCACTTACCACTGACACGGCCACGCTCACCGCAATCGGCAACGATCAGGACTTTTCCCTGGCGTACGTTCAACAGCTGCGGCTGCTCGGAAAGCCCGGCGACATCGCCATGGGAATGTCCACAAGCGGAAAATCGGCGAACGTGAACCGCGCGCTGGTTGCCGCAAAGGAAATGGGGATGCTCGCGGTGGGCTACGCCGGCCGCGATGGCGGGCGCATGCCGGGAGCCTGCGACTACTGTTTTATTGTCCCGAGTTTCAGCATTCCCAGGATTCAGGAAACGCAAGAGACTCTTCTACACATCATGTGGGATCTCATCCACGTGATCCGCGGCGAAGAGGACGTGCTTTAGAATGACGGCCACCGCCCCCGGTTTTGACGCCACACTCCTCGGCACCTGTCCGGTGCCGCAATCGCGGTACGACCGTATTCTTCTCGGGCACGGCAGCGGGGGAACGCTCAGCAACGACCTCATCCGCAAGCTCTTCGTCCCCGGCTTCGCCAACCCGACGCTGTCGGCGCTGGAGGATCAGGCGACCGTCTCGCTGAAAGGCGCAGAGGGGCCTGCGCAGCGCATCGCGTTCACGACCGATTCGTTCGTGGTCAAACCCATCTTCTTCCCCGGCGGAGACATCGGCCGACTTGCGGTATACGGCACGGTCAATGACCTGGCGGTGGGGGGCGCGACGCCGTTGTTCCTGTCGGCGGCATTCATTCTGGAAGAGGGCCTTGCGCTGACGGACCTGAAACGGATCGTCGCGTCGATGCGCGAGGCTTGCGACGAAGCGGGCGTCGCGCTCGTCACCGGGGACACCAAGGTCGTGAACCGCGGCAAAGGGGACCAGATCTTTATCACCACCGCGGGCGTGGGCGTCGTGCCCGAAGGCCTTGCGCTCTCGATCCGAAACGCGCGTGCGGGCGATCAGATTCTCATCTCCGGCACGATCGGGGATCACGGCATCGCCATCATGTCCGTCCGCGAAGGGATCGAATTCGAAACCGTGCTGGAAAGCGACAGCGCGGCGCTCAACGGCCTGACGCGCGACATGCTCAAAGCCTGCCCGGCCATCCGCTGCATGCGCGACCCGACTCGCGGCGGGGTGTCGAGCGCGCTGAACGAACTGGCGGACGCATCCCATGTCGGGGTGCGGGTGGACGAATCGCGGCTGCCGCTGAAGCCCGAAGTGAAGGCCGCGTGCGAGATGCTGGGCCTCGACCCGCTCTACGTCGCCAACGAGGGGAAGCTGATCGCGGTGGTGCCGCCGAATGACACCGAGCGCGTCCTGGCGGCGATGCGCCGGCATCCGCTCGGGCGCAACGCGGTGGTGATCGGCGAAGTGGTCGAGGACCACCCGGGAATGGTAATCATGAAATCGTTAGTGGGCGGCGAGCGCGTGGTGACGATGCTCGCCGGCGAACAGTTACCAAGAATCTGTTGAACCGAATCATCGGGATCGAACGTACCCGGAGGAATCACAATGGCCGACCAAACCAGTTCATCCGGCGGAAGACTCCCTTCGGGGCCACCTTCGCCGCAAGCGGGCCACACTCCCTATGGGGCGAAAACGCAAAGGCAGCCGGCGGTGAAGGAGGTCCATATCCTCTGGAGCCCCGACGGCTTGAGCTGCGACGGGGACTCGATTTCCGCCACCGCCGCCACACAGCCCAGCCTCGAAGACGTGCTGCTTGGCGCGATTCCCGGGCTCCCCAAGGTCCACCTGCACAATCGCGTGCTGGCAAAGAGCCAGGGCGGCGCGGAGTTTATGAAGGTCTGGTTCGACGCCGCCGAAGGCCGCCTCGATGCGCCGTTCGTCCTCGTGATCGAGGGGTCGATCCCCAACGAGAAGATCAAGCGCGAAGGTTATTGGGCCGCGATGGGCAACGACCCGAAGACCAATCAGCCGATCACACTCTGCGACTGGATCGACCGGCTGGCGCCCAAGGCATTCGCGGTCGTCGCGGCCGGCACCTGCGCGACCTACGGCGGAATCCACGCGATGGAAGGCAACCCCACCGGCGCGATGGGCCTGGCCGACTACCTCGGCTGGGATTTCCGCACCAAGACGGGCCTGCCGATCGTCAACGTCCCCGGTTGCCCGGTGCAGCCCGACAACTTCATGGAAACATTGCTCTACCTGCTCTATCAAGCGGCGGGCCTGGCGCCGGTGATTCCCCTCGACGAGCAGCTCCGCCCGACGTGGCTCTTCGGCAAGACGGTCCACGAAGGGTGCGACCGTGCGGGCTACTACGAGCAGGGGGATTTTGCCCACGAATACGGCTCCCCCAAGTGCCTGGTGAAAATCGGATGCTGGGGCCCGGTCGTCAACTGCAACGTCACCAAGCGCGGCTGGATGGCGGGCATCG
>JAQGHH010000089.1 GCA_028288945.1 Phycisphaerales bacterium | reverse complement strand
TAAACGATTTTTTCGCAGCGCTGGCCACGGCCGAGGATGCCGAACGTTACGCGGCTCTCCGCCGGGAACTGGAATCCAAGCTCAAGGACCTGCGCGTCTTTCGGGTCGGGGAGATCGAGGTCGCGGTGTACCTTATCGGCAAGGCCCCTACGGGCGACTGGGCGGGCCTATGGACTACGTCCATCGAAACGTAAGGAAACGGAAGTAGTCCGACAATTTCGGATTGCTTTTGAGAGGCGCGGACGCAAGCATGAACTTAAAAATGTGGCCAACAGGTGAACATTCCTGTTTGCCTCTTTCTCTGTGTTTTTTCTCGGCGTCTCAGCGTTCAATTCTCCCCCGAGTACGCGCAAGTTGCGACCCACCCACGCTTGACGCTCCCGCTTCACCGACAGCGTCCTTCACTCGGGCGCGGTTTCGTCTGGTTTTTTGGGAAGATTAGGGGGCGGGCGCGGAACAATATTCATGGCGAACGCAGATCCTTCCTGCGGGCGGGCTGACACGGGCCAATTGATTACTTCCCCATTCCTGCCCAGCTTGCTAAAGTGGGCGGGTTCCAATGGATCGGGCCGCTGACGGAAACTATGCCACAAAGGCACAAACACGACAATTCGGGCGATCCGCCACGTCGGTACCTGGCCATCGTGCCGGTGTTTAACGAAGGTGCGTCGGTACGGAAGGTTGTGAACCGGCTCCGCCGGGCGCTGCCCGACTTCGACGTGATCGTCATTGACGACGGCTCCACCGACGATACCGTGCGCCAGGTGCCTTCCGACGTGCCCGTGGTCAGCCTTCCGTTTAATCTGGGCATCGGCGGAGCCATGCAAACGGGCTACCGTTACGCGGCTTTGCACGGCTACGAAATCGCGGTGCAAGTCGACGGCGACGGGCAACACCGTCCCAGCGAAGTGCGACGGCTGGTCGATCATCTGCTCGAAGGCCATTCCGACCTGGTCGTCGGCTCGCGGTTCCTGGAGCCCAGCGGATATCGACAGTCTCCCGTCCGCAAGCTCGGGGCGTGGATGCTCCGGGCGCTGATCCGAACGCTATGCGGCCTGTACATGACCGACTGCACGAGCGGATTCCGGGCGGCCAATCGGCGGGTGATCCGGGCCTTCGCCCACTGGTACCCGGAAGACTATCCGGAGCCGGAAGTCGTGCTGCTTTTGAAGCGCGCGGGGTATCAAATCACCGAACTGCCGGTGAGAATGCGGCACCGGCGGACGGGCCGCAGCAGCATCAGCCTGATGCGCGGCGTGTTCTACATGATCAAGGTGGGGGTGTGCCTGATCCTGGACATGGTTCGCGAACCCTGGCCGACGGGCAAGGTGGGACAGCCGATCAACGACGAAGAATATGCCAAAGATGACTATATTCAGGAGCCTGATTCTGGTCGCCTTCGGTGGCATCCTCCTGCTGCTGGCGGTTCGCCGCCTGCGCACGTATAAGCTGAAGGAACGGTACGCGCTGCTGTTTGTGATGATCGGGTTGCCGTTTCTGGGGCTGGCCTTTTGGCCGGGGGGCGTGGCGTGGATGGCGGGGAAGTTCAACATCTACTACCCGACGTTCGCGCTGATCTGCGTGAGCCTTTTTCTCTTCCTGCTGGTCTTTGAGTTGCTGACGATCGTGAGCGTGCAGGATCAGAAGATCACGGCGCTGGCGCAGCTCGTCGGGATCCTCATGGAAAAGCAGAGACTCGCCGAGCCTGAACACCGTGCCGCGGCCGAGGTGGAAGAGGAATCGGTGGTGTAACACGGACCATGTATTCGCCTTGTCTGTAGGGTGCGAACCTTATGTTCGGCCGCGGGGTAGTACGAAGACGAGTAGGATTACGAGTACGAGTAAGATTAGGACGCGCGTCCAAGGGCACCTCAGAGCGCGATCGTAATCGTCCTTGTCCCAATCTTGTTCCACGACTCACCTGCGACGTCCCCGATCCTCCCCGCCCCGATGCGACTGACGATCATCAATCAGTTCTACACGCCCGACATCAGCCCGACGGCGCATCTGTGCGCGTCGCTGGCGGAGAATCGCGCCGCGCGGGGGGACGAAGTCACAGTCATCACCAGCCGCTCGGGGTATGTCGGCGGAATCGGCGCGCTCCGGGCGTCCGGGGGCGCGGTGCGGGTCTGCCGGGTCTGGAGCTCGCGGCTGGGGAGCCGGACCAACCTTCGGCGATTCCTCGACTGGGCGACCTTCTATCTTCCCGCGGCCGTGCGTGCGCTGACGCTCCCCAGACAGGACGTGATCATCGCGCTGACGACACCCCCTTTCATCACCCTCGCGGGCATGGCGCACACGGTTCTGCATCCGAGCACGAAGCTGGTCCTGTGGAATATGGACTGCTATCCCGAGGCGGTCGAGCGGACGGGCCTGGTCCGTACGGGCGGATGGGTGGCGGGGGTGATGCGCGCCATGAATCGGGCGCTGTTCCGCCGGCTCGACCGGGCCGTCTGTCTTGACGGGGCGATGAAGCATTTGCTCTCGTCACAATACACACTGCATAGCGGAGAATCCGGCTGGCAGGTGATCCCCAATTGGGAACGGGCGACGATGTTCCCCAAAGAGGCGCGTGACGCCGCTTGCCGTTTGGCGGGAGCGAAGTTCACCGTGCTGTACCTGGGAAACGCCGGTTATGGGCACGAATTCGCCACCACCCTCCGCGCCGCGGAAATGCTGCGAGACGAGCCGGTGAATTTCCTTTTCGTAGGCGGCGGCGCGCTCCGACCCTGGATCGAGCAGGAGCGGGATCGGCTGGGCCTGACCAACATCGAGTTGCGCGACTACGTCTCCAAGGAACAAACCCCCGAATTGATGCGCTCCGCAGACTGCGCACTGATCACGCTCGAAGAGTCCATGCTCGGCGTCATGAGTCCCAGCAAGCTCCACGCGAACCTGGCGACCGGCCTGCCGGTGATCTACGTCGGCCCCCGCGGCAGCAACGTCGACGAAGCCATCGCACGCCACGGCTGCGGCGCAAGCCTGCGCCCGGGCGACGCGCAGGGAATGGCCGTGCTCATTCGCCGGTGGATGACCGATACCGCCGAGCACGATCGGCTGCGCGCCCGAGCGCGAGCGGCGTTTGAAGAGGCTTATCGCGACGAAAAGACCTTGCCGCAGTTCGATGCACTTCTGGCAGAGTTATTCCCCGAATGAACTACAGAGGGAACCAATGAATTCTGCCTAATCCCTTTGTGCTCTCTGTGATTCGTCCTGTTTGAAGTTCGTGATCTGTCCGATCGCGTCCGACTGCCCTCATTTATTCGGTTCAAGCTCCAGGCGATACAGCTTCCAAGGCTCCTTATCCAGCGGCCCCTTGACCTCATCCGCCACCTGCGCCCCCACTGAGGCAGACTGCCTTGTCATCCATTCACGGAGCGCGCCCGCCTGCGTCGGCAATGAGCGCGAGCGGTTCTCATCCAGCGACGAACCCTCAAGCGCAAAAAGACGGTGCTTCGCGAGCGCCGCGCGGGCGAGCGCGGACTGTGACGGGTCGGTCGGCTCCAGCGCGTTGCGGTGAGACAGGAACGTCATGATCCGCCCCACCTTCGGCTCGACCAGCACCCAGTCGTCCTGCCCGGTGTGCGTGCGCAACATCTCCGCCACCCGGTACGCGGATTCGTAGCGGCCCTCACGGTAATGCGCGAGGAACGGCACGCGGCGTTGCTCCACGACCATCTCACCCAGTCGAGAGATGTTCGTGCCGATGCCGCCCAGAAACAGGCCGATGAAAACGATGTTCGCCCACTTGCCCGAGCGCATCCGGAGGTTCAGCCACAAGAGGCACCGCCACCACGCAAAAACCAGCAGCGGGACGACGGGCAGGAAATACCGGTCCACCGGCTTCTGGATCAGTAGCATGCCAATGGTCAGCAGGGCCCACAGGCCCCAGAGCGCGCGCTGCTTCAGGAGCCAGAAGCTCAGGCCGACGACGAGCAACCCCGCGGGGATGTTGAGCAGCGGGCCGACCGGGCAGCCGAACAGCGCCTTGGCGAAGGTCGCCTTGGGGAAAAGCTCGGGAATGTTGTCGTGGACGGCGTCGTGGACCGTCTGGCCGAAATGTTCGATCTTTTCGCGGCGCAGGTAGTCGGAATAGTCGTCGGTCGCCTGCGATCCGCCGCGTTTGAGGATCATGAACGAAAGCGCGGCCGCCGCACTGATGACCGCCAGACCGATCGCGATCTGCTTCATGGTCATCTGCCCGCGCACCGCGCGCCACACGAGGGCCAGAACGATCGCGACCAGGAGCACCCACATCGTCGGCCGCATCGCGACCGCCACCACGAGGCCTCCCACGAGCAGGCCCCAGTCGAACCACCGTGCCCGCGGCGACGATTTCTCCGCATCCAAAGCGCCGTCACCCGGCGTGCGGCGTTCGAGCAGCGATTCAAACCCCACGAAAAACGCCATGACCCCGAGCAGGAACGGCAGATCGGACATCAGCTCGAAACAGTAGCGGTAAAACAGCCGCGTAAACCCCAGGCCCGCCGTCATCAGCACCGCCGTCGGCCGACCCGCGTGCAGCAGGAACAGTCGATAGTTAAGTGCCAGCACGGCCCATCCCATCAGCAGCATCAGCACGAGCGCCGGCAGCAGGCTGTCCGTATGAAACGCCTTAAACGTAAATGCAAAGAAGACCGGCAAGCCCGGGAACGCCAGATGGTGCGGCTGATCGTGATAGGTGTACCCCTGCCCCTCGGCGAGATTGCGGCCGATCGACAGATAGAGTGCGCTGTCCCGCTCGACGCGCCATTGGCCGTTGAAGCCCAGCACATAGAGCAGAACGATCGACGCAAAAAGCCAGTATCGATTTCGGTCGGCAAATGCGAGGACGTGGCCCGACAGCCGTTGCGGCTCGAGTGCGGCCCGGGTTCGGGCATGCGGCAGAGGTGTGGCGCGCAGTGTTTCGCGGACTTCCATCAATTCGCCTGTGCGCGCAAGTATAACGCGCGCGGAACTGAGGGGCCAGAAGCCGCGGAGCGAGGAGGTTTGAGGATGGAAGATGGAAGATGGAGGATGGAGGATGGCGCTAAAGTCGAATGTCTGCGCCATCCTCTATCCTCACTTTTCTGGCTTCCCACCCCGGCATCCCCCTTGCTTGCGTTAATCGGACCTAAGAGCCGGTGACGCTGGCGGTCAGATGCGCCAGGCTCTTTTTTGGACCGAGGAGGGAAGTCGTCATGAGGACCATTACTCCGCCCGAACACACGGAAGGCGCTGTCGCGCGCACGATCGAAGAGCAGACCGCGAAGCTGCCGTCCGACACATTCCTTTGGCTGGCCGGCGGTTCAATCGTCACGTCGCTGACGCTTAAAATACTGGGGAAAGACGACCAAGCGCTCTTCGTCGGCCAGTGGGCGCCGACGTTTCTGATCCTCGGCCTCTACAATAAAATTGTGAAATTGCTCGGGTCTGACTAAGGGCATCCGAACGCAAGACGAGATGAAGGCTTGCCGGCCGTCGGCCTGCCTTCATCCGTTTTGCGCCACGCCCCGGCCGCGGAAGAATTCGTGGAGCACCGGCTCGATCTTCTCTTGCAGGGTCCGATTAGCGTAGCCGACCCACGCGATGCCGCTGGTGACGTCCAGCGGCCCGTCGAGCGGTTGTCCGTTCCCATCAGTTACAATGACCCCAGCCTCTTCCGCGATGAGCAGGCCGACACAGTCGTAAGGATGGCAGCAAAGTCCTTGAGGCTGGTTTTGCATCGCATAAAACAGCGGGCGTAGGTCGGCATTGAAACGATCGTGGCCCACGATGAGCTCGTAGAACTGCCCACCCGTGGAGATGTATTGGTCGTCGAAGACGGCGGCGTTGCGCACGTCGGCGGGGCCGACGAGATGACGCACGATATGCTCCATCAGCTCGCTCGCCAGCACTTTGGTGCCGGGGAAAAAATTGCTGACGCTCGCGAAGCCGTGATCGATCGACGTTGCGGTTGAAGGTTGCAGCGGCAATTCAACCGACTCGAGGTTCGCAAGATCCACCCGCTGCCCATGTGCGCCGCGCCCCTTGATGGCCCACAACACATCCGCCCACCCCATCTTGCTGGTCGGCAGTTCAGTCATCACGGAAACTTCGATGTCCCGCAGCCGCGTTCCCGGCCCGTTGTTAGGCGCGACGCCGGCCAACGCCCACGCCGGCCTCTTGTCGTACATGATGCCGCGGGTGCCGTCGATCGGATCGACGATCAGCCGGATCAGCGCATCCTCCTCCGTCGCACCCGCGGGAAAGACTTTCGCGCCCTCCCGCCCCCGCTCATCCTCAATCCCCTCCGCCACCAGCACCAGCGGCGTGGTCTTCGCCCACTGTCGACAAAACCCTTCTAACAGCGGCTCAACGACGGCGTCGATCTGATAAATCGTGTCCGCGGCAGTAGTGCGATTGACGGCATAAAGCCCCTGCGATTTGCGCGAGGCAATCAGCAGCGCGCGAACGTCGCGCTGGAATTCCATGAGACGGTCAACGACGGATTGGTGATCGATGGGAAGCATGGCTGACTCGAAGTAACGTCAATGCGATTTCGCGCGGTGAAGGGTCTTCTTACTGCGGTGGAGAATTTCTCCCTCGTACTCGGGGGAGAGGGCGGGGGTGAGGGGCCGAGCGTCGAGTTGCGCCATCGGCAATGAAAACACCGTTCTACGTTCCGCCCCTCACCCTATCCCTCTCCCCCGAGTACGGGGGAGAGGGGACCAGACGCGCTGACGCCGCACGGTGCTTACTCAAACTGAGTACACCATTGAATGAGATTTCAGATAGGGGCGAACATCGGAAAGAAAACCAGATTGATCAGGCTGAATCCCACTCCGAAGAGTGCCTGAATTCGCCCACAAGTTTGAAATAGCCCGCCAATTCCAAATCCCAGGCTGAGTACGCTCGCACATAGAATTCCGATCAACACTGCGTTAAACACAGCCGGACCAATGCGGGAGCTGCAATAGGAAAATATCATGGCGCTCGCAAACACAGACGCCGACAGCCAAAATGAGACGAACCCGCAACGGAACCGCAACGGCGCGCGGGAAGGGCGTTGAGAATAATCGAGCATACCGCCGGGCGGGCGTTTCCTGTCCATGTCATCCTCGAACCAACGTCGTCCCCACATGCCACGCTCCGGGACTCGATCCCTCGAACAGCTCCGGCTTCCGTCCCGTTTGTTTCTCGTACTCCTCCATGATCTCCGCGATCGCGCGGTCAACCTTGGGCGAGACGTCGCAGAGAATGGCCACCGTCCCCCCGCATCCGCCGCCGGTGATTTTGGCGCCGTAGATGCCTGCCGGCTCGCGCTTGCGGGCGAGTTGGACGAGCAGGTCGCATTCGTCCGCGCCCAGCATCGCGTCCATCGTGTAGGATTGGTGCGAGGCGTACATCAGGTGGCCGGCGCGGTCGAGCGCGCCGCCGC
>JAQGHH010000074.1 GCA_028288945.1 Phycisphaerales bacterium | reverse complement strand
CATCCGTGGCCTCCTGTTGGTTGGTGACTTCAGCACCACCATTCTGACGGGAGGCCACACTTTATTCAAACATTGCTATAAGGCGCGCCGTGGCGCGGACTTACGGCTTCGCCGAACGGCATTCGGGTCGGGAGTCTTTGAATAACGGATAACGCATCAAAGACTCCCGACCCCTTTGCCTTCCCCGTCAGCTTCACAATTGTTAAAAAATTCCCATAGATCCATGACGCATAAATTTAAACATGTTGCCCTAGCGATTCTAATCGCGGCTGCCGAAACGATAAGCTTGATTATGTTCGTCATGAGCGCGGCCGTCTGGCTGCGCAGCGAGCGAATAAGCGATCGATTCTCGTTCGTGGGCGACCGAAACGTAGACGTCATTTCGTCATGCGGAAAGATGAGCATTGATGCTGAGCAAGACATAAAGTTTTTCCATGAGCGCAGGATCACGGACGAGTTGCCCGACAGCAAATGGAAGCACGATTTGGAAACGCCCGCGGAACCCCTGCCGACCTTGGACGGCAGCGGCAGCTATTACTACGGGACCGGCACCGACCGTTATTGGGCACTCTTTGGCTTCGAGTACGAGGCCCATCATGAGTTCGCCCCCGTACGGCACTGGGTCACGGAGCTGCCGCCTGAGCCTAAGCCCGAGCCGATCCCCGAAGGCATGCCGCTGCCCGTCAACGAGCCACCGCCGCCGTCGACGGCATCTTACCACGAAGCGTACAGGGGCGCGGGCTGGGGTCTCACGATACCATACTGGGTCGTCACCGTCCCCGCCGGGATGCTTTCGTGGATCTTCGGCAAACGCATGGTCAAAGATGCCATGTCGGCCCGCCGAAAGCGGAAGGGTCTATGCCGCAAGTGCGGTTATGACTTGCGCGCCTCGACGGGGCGATGCCCAGAGTGTGGTGCGACCATCGGTTGACGAACGAAAACAGGCGTGTCGGGACGATCAAAGATGTTCTCTTTGTCGTAAAGGTTGATTTTGAATTTTTTCGCGCCATGTTGTTCACCAGTCAGGCGCGAAACGGGGACAGGCGCGAATCTCGGACGCGTGATTCGCGCCTGTCCCCGTTTCCCAGCCGGGCGAAACCCCGTTTCCTAGCGTTTCGCCCAGCGGAACGCCAGGCCTGCCACCCGACCGTCGAAGGCCGCCATGGCCCCGGGGCTGCGGTACTCCAGGGCCACCGCCGCCGCCAGCATAGTCGCGATCAGCCCGCACGCTGCCGCCGCCGCGCACGCGCCTCGGCTGAGCCGGTAACTCTTTAGGCCTTCCTCCAACCACGGCCGCTCGACCAATTCATACCCTCCCGCAGCGAGCCCGATGCAGGCGGCGAGCCCAAACGTCATCAGTACCGCGAACCGGTCGGGTCCGGGGTGGACGTCGGCCACCCTCCACACGACCGCGAACACGTACCACACCACAAAGATGTGACACAGGAACAGGCTGTACGACACCCTGCCGATGAACCGGAGAACAGGCGTATTACAAACCGAAGACACGAGGGATTCTGTGGTTGTGGCGGACAGGATGATCAGGGCGGTGGCGAAACTCACCTGCGAATACGGGTCAATGAAACCGAGTAAAAACCCCTGATATGCCGCCGACGTGATGAGGAGGGCTGCGCCGATGTACGCGGTGGCGGGATGCCCGAGGGCGCGGGGACGGGGGCGCACGGCAACATACGCCGCCAACATCCCCCAGGCGAACGCGTGGATACACCCGAGCGGGTTGAGTTGCACGACGTCGCGCGGATCGGCTGCCACGTACCAGCGGTACGACGTGCCAAACAGGAGCAGCGCTGTAAGCAGGGCAAATCGGATCACGCGGTTCGCGGACAGTAGGGCGAACACGGGCAGGAGCGCATAGAACCAGATCTCGGGAGTCAACGACCAAGTGCCCGGCATCAAATCGGGGGTGACGTCACCGCGGAACGGGTATGCCGCCGGCGCTAGGAACAGCAAGTTGCATAGGATGTTCGTCACCGACAGCGGCGCCCCGTGTGCATTCTTGCCGAACACCCATGCCGCCAGAAGGTATACGCCCGAAAAGAACAGAAACGCGGGCATGATCCGGCGGACGCGGCGGGTGAGAAACATCGCGGCTGGCTGGCGCACGGACCGTTCCCTAATCGCCCGCGCATACGGGTGCCAGAGCAAGAAGCCGGAAAGGACGAAGAACATCGGCACCCCCATGGCGCCGGCGCGGAACAGGCGTTCGAGGTTGAACTGGTACGGCCCGGCCGAGAGGACGACGGGAAAGCCAGTCCCTCCCGGCGTGGAGTGAGCCCAGAAGTGGATGGTCACGACCATGAGAATGGCTATGCCGCGGAGCCCGTCCAACGGCGCCCAATGGGGCCGCCGCGCCGCGCCGGTGTCTCGCAAGCCCCGTAAGGCCGCGGCGGGGCGTTCCAGCGTGTTCACTGTGACAACCTGGTCTGTCATGGAAGCTCTATTGCTCGGATCATGTAGTACGGCGACCAGGGGCAATGACTGAAGCAGCATGCGTCCGCACTTGCCACTTCCCGGTCGGTGTCGCCGGCCGTCCATCATCGGCTTGAAAAGGGCGCTTGCGTGATCCATGCATTTGGTGGTCGGGGAAGCGTTGGTAGCGCTGAGACCGTGGATGCTGAGCAGCAGCGGGGGCCGTTGGAGGCTCGAAACGGGGACAGGGCTCGGGTGGCGATCTCTCTTTTACTGTTTTGGGAATTTCGACCGCGCAGGGGCGTTGACGGGGATCAGTCATTCGGCACGAGGTCATGAGCGCACCGACTTGGATCGGCTAGCGCCAGGGTATTGCGCCCGAGCGCTTCCACATTCCTCCTCCCCCTCCTGCAAGTCGCCAGCGGCCTACTCTAGTTTCTCCGTCGTTTCTTTCGGCTTGGGCGTGAGCAGCACTTGTCCGACGCGCCGCTGCTGGACGGAAAGTACCCGGGCGAGGTAGTCGCCCATCTCGACGGTATCGCCCGGGCGGGGCCAGCGGCCGAGTTTTTGGACGACGTAACCGCCGACCGTGTCCACGTCGCCTCCGTCGATGTCTTCGGAGAGGTGCAGGCGGTCGCGCAGATCATGTAGGGCGAATAGGCCGCTGACGCGATAGTTGACGCCGTCGCGGATGAAGTCGGTTTGGGAGACGGGGTCGAACTCGTCCTCGATTTCGCCGACGATTTCCTCCAGCACGTCTTCGATCGTCACGATGCCGCTGGTCGCGCCGTACTCGTCCACGACGACGGCCATGTGGACGTGGCTGGTCTGGAATTGCCGCAGGACCTTCAGCACCGGCGTCAACTCGGGGACGAACAGGATCTCGCGCTTGATCTTCAGCAGGTCGATCTCGCCCGAGCCGATCACGTGAACCATCGAGCCGGGCTTCCCATCGGCGATCGCGATGGCTTTCCCGTCGGGCGTCTTCTCGTCCGTGAAGCGCAGCTTGCCGGGAACCAGCGCCAGGTGGCTGAACAGATCCTTCATGTGGACGAGGCCGATGACGTGGTCGAGGTCGCCGTCACACAGCGGCAACCGCGTGTAGCCGCCCTTTTGCACGGTACGCAGCACTTCGCCGATCGGCTGGCCGAGCGTTAGATAATCCACGCGCGTCCGCGGGACCATGATCTGGCGGACCTTGAGCTCGCCGATGTCGAACGCGCTGGCGAGGATCGCGCCGTGGCCCTTGCCGATCGTGCCCTGGGCGACCGACTGCGCGAGCAACCCGCGGAGTTCCTGCTCGGTGTGCGGCAGGCCGCCCTCGGCGGAAAGATCGGTGCGCACGCCCATGAGGCGCAGCACCGCGTGGGTCACCGCGTTTAGCACCCAAATCAGGGGGTAGAAGATGTAAGTAAAAATGACGAGCGGCAGGGCGACGACCGTCAGCAGCCTGTCGCTGTGGCTGATGGCCCAGTTCTTGGGCACTTGCTCGCCCAGGACGATGTGCAGGGCCGTGCTGATCCCCAAGGCGATCGCGAACGCGATCCCCTCTATATCCCGGGGAGGCAGATGAAGGGGCGCCAGCGCCGGCGCAATAATGGCCGCGACGGCGGGCTCAGTCACCGCGCCAAGGCCGAGGCTGGCCACGGTTACGCCGAACTGACAACTGGAAAGGAACAGGTCCAGCCGGCGCTTGACCATCAGCGCCAGCCGGGCCAGAAGGCTGCGCGAAGCTTCACCTTGAAGCCGCGAGGCCCGCGCCCCCACGGCGGCGAACTCGGCTGCGACAAAAAAACCGTTCAACGCCACCAACCCCAGCGTGGCAATGATCTTCCACAGGATATCCACGGGGGCGGTTCTACCCGTCCTTACCGGTGGAGACAACTTTCAGCGGTGCAACGGCAAATGCAAAATACGACCGGAAGCAGAAGTCAAAATGCAAAGTGCAAAATGTAAAAGTCAAATTGAATTCCCCCCTTGGCGTTCTTGGCTTCTTGACGGACTTGGCGTTTTGCTTTGCCCTTCTTCGCGCCATCGCGGCTTCGCGGTTCTCTGCATCGCGGTTCTTCCCAATGGGGAGGAAGGGGTCGCTGCGCTCTTGCTTTCTTCGAGCGGAGTACCGATCGAACGTCGCGGCGTACCGCGACCATGGGCAGGATGCCCATGCCACTTCGATGGCGGAAAAGGGGCAGGGCATGATTGAGCATATTTGCTCCGCAGGATAGCATTCTTCATTGGGGCTCATCCGACGTTTACTGCCGGAGGCATATCTCATGGCGACCCAATGGCGAATGAAGGGGGCGTATTTCAAGAACTGTAATTGTGACCCCGGCTGCCCGTGCGATTTTTGGGCGGCGCCGACGCATACGCATTGCGAAGGAATGCTCGGAATGCATATCGACGAAGGCCGGTTCGGCGACACGCCGCTGAGCGGACTGAATTTCGCCGCCACTTACTACTTCCCCGGCCCGCTGCATTTTGGGAACGGCTCGCTCCAGCCGTTCGTCGATCAACGTGCCGACGCCAAACAGCGCGAGGCGCTGCTCACCATCATGAGCGGCCAGGCGGGCAACGCGTGGTTCCAGGTCGTTGCGAGCCTCATCACGACGATGCACGCGCCCAGATTCGTGCCGATCGCGTGGGAGGTCGACATGTCCCGCCTGCACGCGAAGCTGAGCATCCCGGGGGAACTGGAAACCGAGAGCTCGCCGGTTAAGGACCTGGCGAGCGGAAACGTGCACCAGGCGCGCGTGGTGCTGCCCAAGGGCATGGAATACCGCGAGTGCAGCGTGGCGACGACGAAGGTGCTCAAGGCCACGGGAAAGATCCAATTTGATTGTCCGCCGGGCAATGCGTCGCTGGCGTTTGTGGAGCACACGCAGGATGGGTTGATTGCGTAGGATAACGGCTGGTCCGAAGAGTTTCCGGAATGCGGGTGCGGTCATTCGTGGCACGGGTTTTCAACCCGTGCGAGCGGCATGAAACACAAGTTGTTGAACTCGCCAAATAATTTTACTGCCGCGCCGCCAGCACGGGTTGAAACCCCGTGCCACGAATAGTTGCTCCATCACGTCTTCGTCCGAAAACCACCCTTGCCTACGATCATGCATCACGCCTCCCACGATTCGTCTCCCGCCTTACCCCGCCTCTCCCCCGCGGCCGGCGAGCGCATTCTCTACGCAACGGCCATCGTGGTCTTCGTCTTTTGTGCGTGGCTCACCTGGCATTTCTGCACGTCGATGGGCGGCGACATGGACATGCTCATGCCCGGCGGGTGGACGATGTCGGGGATGTGGATGCGCATGCCGGGGCAGACCTGGGCGGGGGCGACGGTCATGTTCCTGGTGATGTGGGTGGCGATGATGGTCGCGATGATGCTGCCGTCGGCGCTGCCAATGGTGGTGATCTACCGCCGGGCCGCGGCATTTCGGAATGACCGCCGGCCCGACCTTAGCGCCGCGCTGCTGATCCTCGGCTACTTCGGCGTCTGGTCCGCGCTCGGGCTGTTGGCATATGCCGCGGGAATGCTCGCCTCGGATGCCGCGATGCGCTGGACGCCCGTGAGCCGGGCCGTGCCCCCGGCGTGCGGGGCGGCGCTGGTGCTCTGCGGCGTCTTCCAACTCACTCCCATGAAATCCGCCTGCCTCCGCCATTGCCGCGACCCGCTCGGGCTCGTCGCGTCTCACCTGGCCGGCGGCCCGCTGTCCGCCTTGCGGCTGGGGATCCACCACGGCCTGTTCTGTGCCGCGTGCTGCTGGGCGCTGATGCTGATTCAACTCGTGCTGGGGATCATGAGCATTCCGGTGATGGTGGTCGTGGCCGTGGTGATCGCACTGGAAAAACTAATCCCCCGCGGGGAGTGGGTGGCACGTTTGACGGGCTTGGCCGCGATTGCCGGCGGGCTCGTTTGGATTGCAAAGACACTTCTGCCAGCAAGGTGAATTCGCATATCGGTTGCCTTGTCGGCGACCGAGCTTTTCCCATTTTTCGATATGCACAAAAAGTGAGAAAAAGTGAGAAAAGTTGGCACATTTGCACCGCCCCAAATACAGGATCAAGTGGTTGCGCAACCTGCATTTACGGCTATAAGCAAAGAATCGATGTCGCGCGCTCACTTTCACGCCCCCCCGCACCTTATTTGTCGTAATTTTGCCATGAATCGTCAATCTAACGGAATCGCCAGAAGGCCATTTGATGACCGGCGCCCTGACAGCCGGTGTCGAGCCCCCGACGAACGCCGCGGCGGGAAGCCTTCCTCGTTTAGAAAACCGCCGTTCACTTCGCGGCACACACCTTGTTCATTGGGTGAGTAACACTTTCCTGAAAGGTTTGCGATGAACGTATCGCGTGTGCTCGCGGGCATGCTGCTGCTCTTACCCGCGGCGTTTTGCGCGTTCGGGTTTTTGGCCACGTTTGAGCAGTCGCCACATGCGATGCTGTTTCGGGTCGGGTATGCCGTCGTTGGGCTGGGATTGTTGACCGGGGCGATGGCATTGTTCGTCCGGGCGGGGTTCAGCCGAACTCGAAGGATTCCCGTGCCATGACCAAGGGACGGTTTTGGCCGACATTGAGGAGCAGGCCCGCAGCCATGAAACTGGCCACCATGCTGCTGCCGCCGTAGCTGACGAAGGGGAGGGTGATGCCGGTCACGGGCATCAGGCCGGTGCAGACCATCAGGTTGATGGACGTTTGCGTCGCGAGCATTGCGACGATACCAACGGCAATCAATCTGCCGAAGGGCTCGCGCGTGGCGGCGGAGATCTCTATGCCGGCGGCGAAGAGCACCAGGTACGCTCCCAGCAGCACCGCCGCCCCGAAGAAGCCGAACTGTTCGCCGATCAGGGCGAAGATCATGTCGTTGTGCGATTCCGGCACCGACTTGCCGACCGGGATGTTGCCGAACCCTTTGCCCGAGAGGGACCCGGAGGCGAATGCGACCATCGCGCGGTAGGTCTGATAGGCCTTGCGCTGCCGCTCGGCGGGGTTGTCGGAGTCGAGGAAGGCTTGGAGCCGTTCGCGCTGGTAGTTCTTGATGAGGGAGGGGAAGTGCCGCAGGACCGGCACGTGTTTGACGCCGCTGAACCAGAGGACGGGGGCGAAGAGGAGCCCCACGCCGATGATCAGGCCCAGGTGCTTGACCTTCGCGCCCGCCGCGAAAAGCATCGCGAAGAGCACGGGCAGGAAGATCATCGCCATTCCAAGGTCGGGCTGCTTGAGGATCAGGACCAGCGGGACCAGCGCCATGATGAAAGGCGCGACCAGGCCCCGTAGCGTACGGTAATTCTGGCGGAAGCGCAAATGCTTGGCGAGCACCAGCACGAAGGCGATCTTCATCAATTCCGCCGGCTCGACGCTGAAGGAGCCGAAGTTGATCCACGCGCAAACGCCCTTGGTCGTGTGCACACCCGGCAGCGGGTGGCCGTGCGCCTGGGCCATGTTGCCCACCACCGTGTACAGGATCAGCAGGAGGCTCAGGAAATAGAACGGCCAGGCGACCCGCCCGATCTTCTGGTAGTTGACGGCCTGGAACAGCGCCAGGCAGACGCTGGCGATGCCCAGGAAGATCAGTTGCTTCATCCCGTCGTTTGGGGCGGCGGCATAGATGCTGATGATCCCCATCGCCGACAACACCGCCACCGCCACCAGCACCGGCCAGTTGGTGGCGATGGCGAGCTGCTGCCAGGTCTTTCGGACGGCGACATTATTCATCTAACCCTTATTCAAACCACGCCGCGGAGACCGCGGAGGTTGAATTGCGTTTCGCCCGAATAATCCAGACCGATTCCCCCCGATCGAGCGGTATCCCGGCGGGCACGAAGACCTTGTACAGCCGCTTGTCATCCTCGTCGGCCGGCGTCACGCGGGCGGCGCGCGAGAGGGGGGCGAGGGCCGTATTGCGGCTGTCCATGACCAGCGTCTCGACCGCCTCGCCCGTCCGCCATACCCGTAACATCCGCCCGCGCACGAGCAGGGCCGCCAGCAGCGAGCAGACGCCGATCGGAATTGCGACCAGCGCCCCGGTCATCAGCGTCAGCAGCGGCTCGGGGGCGCTCAGCCAGGTCCAGTCATTGGGGTCATTGGGGTTGACGTGAATCAGGAGCTTGGATTTGGTGATGATCGGCTCCTTGCGCCCGGGGAGCATTCGCGGGTGGGGCGTGAAGGATTGTCCGTGCCAGTCGAAACGCAGCTCGACGATGCTGTCGGGCGGCTCCGCGCGGTTCCTGACGGTTTCGGTGTTCGCCACGTTGACGAGCGCCTCGACGGGTATGCCGCGGTCGATGAGCCATTGAACTTTGGCGCGGTCCCTGAAAGCGACGACGGCGAACCAGGTTCCGATCCCCAGCATGACCACGCCGATGAGCCACCAGAACCGCACGCGCGGCTCGCCCCACGCCCGCCGACGGACGCGCGCGGTGAGTTTGCGGGGAGCGGCGGACGGCTCCTGCGGTGCTGCCTGTTGCGTCACGGGTGCCTCATGTTGCGGACCGACATCGGCCCCGTCCCTGCAACGGAGCCCGCCTGATCCCTAGTGTGCGGCCTAAAGCGTCCAATCGCAATGCGGCCGATGAAAATAGGCAAATCCGAACTCCGAAAAAGACTTTGCCGCGAAGGCGCGAAGAGGCGAAGCAGGACGAAGAAAATGCAAATGCCAAGTTGCCACAGATGGGGACCGATGGCCACGGATGATTCTGATGAGTGATAAGTGGAACGTGATCAAAGGGATTCGACCGGACTTGTAGTCACGTTTTGCTCATCACCGTTAACGCCTTTCCATTTGTGTCCATCGGTCCCCATCTGTGGCGACAACCTCTTCGCATTTCTTCGTCCCTTCGCACCTTCGCGGCAAAGTCTTTTTCGGAATTCGAGTATCGGGGATTCGGAGTTCGGATTTGCCACCGCACCCGGCTCGGTCGCGCGGCATTGTTTCCATCGCTTGCTTGGTGGGCTACATTCTCTCGCCTTGTGGGTTCATTGTTGGGGATTGGAGTCTCATGACGGAGCAGTCGCCGAGAAGCGGCCGATGGACGTTTGCGGTGGTGGGGGCGGCGTTTGCGCTGTTTCTGGCGTATTTGTTGCGGTATGTGTTGCTGCCGTTTGTGATGGCGGGGGCGCTGGCTTACGTGGCGACGCCATTGATCGGGTGGTTGCAACGGCGGTTTCGGTTGCCGCGTTGGGGGGCGGCGATGGTGCCGTTCGCGGCATTCGTGGCGGCGCTGGCGCTGCTCGGGCTGGTCGTGAAGACGATGGTCATTCCGCAGGCGATGTCGCTGGTGGGGCACGCGCCAAGCCGGATCGAACATTTTCTGCGAACGCTGGCGGGGGGCGATCAGATCAGGGTTTTTGATAAGACGTACCCGGTCCATGACATCGCGCAGAACATCATCGGCAGTGTGAGCCCGGCGGTGGGTTCGGCCGACCCGTTGAGCAAAATCGGGATATTGGTCGGTGGGGTGATGGGGCTCATCCTGACGGTCGTGCTGCTGTTTTATTTTCTGGTGGACGGGCCGCGGATCGCGCGGGGGGCGCTTTGGGTCGTGCCGCCATCGATCCGGCCGGAGGCGTTGGTCGTGGGCCGGCGCGCGGGTCCGATGATCTTTAACTACGTCCGCGGGGTGATCGTCGTCGTGCTCTACGGCACGCTCGTGACCTGGCTGGTGACGCAATTCTTATTGCACCTGCCCAACGCGTTCCTGCTGGCGGTGGCGGTGGGGCTGCTGGAGCTGGTGCCGATGATCGGTCCGGTGCTTTCGACGGCGTTGATCGGGCTCGTGGCCGTGGAGCAGCAGACATTTTGGGGGATCATGGGTTTCGCGCTGTTCGCGACGGGGCTGCGCGTTTCGATCGACCAGTTCGTGGGGCCGGTGGTGCTTGGCAAGGCGGTGAGCCTGCCGCCGCCGGTGATCATCTTCGCATTTTTGGCGGGCGGAGCGATTTACGGAGTGCTGGGCGT
>JAQGHH010000064.1 GCA_028288945.1 Phycisphaerales bacterium | reverse complement strand
TCCGTCTGCACGTGAAGCGCTACGCCCCGTCGCGCCGGCCGACCACGCCCGCCGAGGACGAAGTCGCCGGGCACCGGCTGCTTATGGCCCACGGCATCCCCACCGCGCCGCTCGCCGCCTGGGGCGTGCTGGAAGACCGGCGGAGCTTCGTGATGTTCGAGGACCTGACCGGATACAAGCCCGCCGATAAGCTGATTGAATCCGACACGTCATTCGACCGTCTGTCGCAGGCCACCGCCGACCTTGCCGCCCGGCTCCATCACGCGGGCCTGCACCACCGCGACCTGTATCTCTGCCATTTCATGGCCAAAGCGGACGGCGATGAGACGGACGTAAAACTGATCGACCCCGCCCGCGTCCGTCGGCTCCCCGGCTTCCTCACCCGCGGCCGCTGGATCGTCAAGGATCTCGCCCAATTCTGGTACAGCACGCTCTCGTTGCCCATCACGGACGACCAGCGAAAAACCTGGATCAACCGCTACGTCCAGCAGCGGCACCTTCCGGGCACGGCGCTGATCACAGGCTTCGTAGAGCGCAAAGCCCGCCGGATCGCCCGCCATGATGCGCGATTGAATAAATTGCAACCGACGAGGAATATCTCGATTCCGGATTGAGCTGATTGCTGGTTCCCTCTCCCTTCCAGGGAGAGGGTTAGGGTTAGGGTGAACCGTTCGGAGTTGCCAACGGCGCGATTTGCAAAAATGCGCGTCCTCAACGTCTTGCGCTTCACCCTCACCCCGGCCCTCTCCCTGGGAGGGAGAGGGAGAAGATTTCACTTCCCCGGCGTGGTCTCAACCGCCTTCTTTTCCCCGCGCTTGTGCGACAGGAGCCACTGGTACAACTCGGGGTTGTTGTACGTCTGAGTCCAGCAGTCGTGGCCGACCTTCGGGTAGCGGGTGTACTTGACGTCCGCGTTGAGGTCCTTCAGGGCTTTGACCATATCGTCACTGCGCTGGACGGGGACGGCCGGGTCGGCGTCGCCATGGAAAACCCAGATCGGCAGGTCCTTGATCCGCCGGGCCATCGCCGGGTTCCCTCCGCCGCAGATCGGGACGATCGCGGCAAACCGCTTGGGCGCGTTGGCCGCGAGGTCCCACGTGCCGAACCCGCCCATGCTCAGGCCGGTGAGGTAGACGCGGTCGGGGTCGATGCGGTAATGCTCGGCCGTGGCGTCGAGCAGCGCCTCCAGCTCGTCCGTCTTCCAGCCCTTCCCCTCGGGGCACTGGGGTGAAACGACGATGAATTCCTTCGCGAGCTGCGAATCCTTGTACATCTCGACCATCTTCGGCGGGCCGTGGACCTTCACCTTGTTCACGTCATCCCCGCGCTCGCCCGAGCCGTGGAGGAACAACATCAGCGGCCACTTCTTCGCTTGATCTTTGTTGTAGTCCGGCGGCAGGTAGAGAAGGTAATGGAGCTTCAACTCAATCTGCTTTTCAAAGAGCTTGGCATGCTGCCCCGTCTCCGGCTGCTCGTCCGCCCCCCGCGCCGACCCGGCCACAAACAGCGGCACCGCCAACCCCGCCACAGCGACCATCCAATGCGCGATCGTCATGAAAGTCCTCCGTCAAAGCCCGAAGTTCAAGAGTCCAACGACCAATGGTTATACCGCGCCCGCAACGAAACTGCGCGCGGCCTTCGAATAGGAAGAATGAACGCAGAGGCGCCGAGGCGCAGAGGAAGAAATGCACGGAGGAAGCTCGCGGGGTCGCACACTTGATGGAACGGCTCAAATGTGGCACGGGCGTCCCGCGTGCCGAGCGCACGACAATAATGATGAATTAATTGCACCCTTCTGCTGCTACGTCGCACGCACGGGCGCCACGCCCGTGCCAAGAGTTTCCCTCTCCTGCTTCTACCTCTGCGCCTCGGCGTCTCTGCGTTCATTCCTGCCTTTGATCCTCGCGGAGCGCGCTAACGTGCCGACTCGCCCTGCCCTCCCATCGCATCGCGCAGTTTTCCACCCGCCGCCGAGAGGATGTGCCGCGCCTCGGCCGCGTTGACGCCGCGGGCATGCATGACGACCGCGGTCTTTACGTGCCCCTCGGCGTCGGCAAGCAACTGCTCGCACCGCTCACGCGGCTGTCCGGTCAGCGTCGCGACGATCCTCACGGCGCGGTCTTGTAACTTGGAGTTGGTGGCGCGGAGGTCCACCATCAGGTTTTGATACACCTTGCCCAACCGGACCATTGACAGCGTGCTGATCGTGTTCAGCACGAGCTTCGTCGCGGTGCCGGCTTTGAGACGGGTCGATCCGGTGATGACCTCCGGCCCGGTGAGGGGTCGGATCACGACATCCACCGCCGGTTCGTCCGGCACCGGCTGCACGCAGGACAGAAAAACAGTCTTCGCCCCCCGCTCGCGCGCCCGGCGCAACGCGCCGTGAACGAACGGCGTCGTTCCCCCCGCCGCGATGCCCATCACTACGTCCTTGGGGCCGATCGATTTTGCGTCCACCGCCGCCGACCCATCCGCGGCCTTGTCCTCGGCCCCTTCCTGAGCGCGGAACATCGCGGCTTCGCCCCCGGCGATGACGCCCTGAACGAGGTCAGGATCGCTGCGAAACGTCGGCGGGCATTCCGACGCATCGAGCACGCCCAGCCGGCCGCTGGTTCCCGCGCCGAAATAAATCAGGCGGCCGCCCGCGGCCAACGCGCCCGCCACCAATTCGACGGTTCGTGCGATCGGCTCGCGCTGCGCCGCGACCGCCGCCACGGCAACGGCATCCTGCGCGTTCATCAACGCGACGCCGTCCGTAATGCTCATCGCGTCGAGGTTCATCGACTCGGGAAGACGCTGCTCGGTGAGGAGATGGGAACGGTCCATTGGATTTGCGATCTTAGATTTGCGGCTCGGGAATGGAAGGTCGGCTGTGCAGGGACGTCCGTCTCACCACTACAGCAACTTAGGTCCGAGGCGTTATCGATCCTAAAACGGCGGGTCGTTTCGCACCGGTGACATTGGGCACGTTCGAGGGGAAGCCGTCCAGCGTTGCCGCTCCTAAAAGCGCAAAGGCGATCGCCTCCTTCGCTTCCGTCGGAATTTCCAGTTCATTGGTCGGCCGCATCGAAGCCCCGCCGCCGAGCATCGAGCGGAGCCATCCCATGATCGCCTTGTTGTGAATGCCTCCGCCGCTGACGAGCCATTCGAGCGCGGGCGCGGAGTTCCCAATAAACTTCGAAACCGCTTCGGCGATGGTCGCGGCGGTCATGTACGCCGCCGTCGCCAGCAGATCGTTCATCTCTGCTTGCGTTGGGCCGGTCGACTCCAGGAAGGCGTTGATCATAGTGGGGCCGTCAGTCGATTTGGGGGGCGATCCAGCAAAGTAGGGATGCGACAGGAATCGCTTAACTGCGTCCTCGATCACCCGGCCGCGCGAAGCTCCTGCACCGTCCACGTCCCAGCTCATTCCGAACGGTCCGTAGTGCCGGCAGATCCAATCACTAATGCAATTCCCCGGCCCCGTGTCGAAGGCGATCAGTTGATCGATCGACGCGCCGGCGGGGACGAAGGTGAGGTTGGCGATCCCGCCAATGTTCAGGAGCACGCGGCTCTTCGTGGCGTGGCGGAACAGCAGGTAGTCTGCAAACGGCACGAGCGGCGCGCCTTGCCCGCCCGCCGCACAATCGGCCCGGCGGAAATCGCTAACGACGACGCACCCAGTCTCGTACGCAAGCAGCGACGGATCGAACCATTGGATCGTATTCGGCGGGTCGTGGAAAAGCGTCTGGCCGTGGGCGGCGATGGCCGCAACGTCCGATACTGCGAACTGCGCTGCCGTGAGCAAATCGTTCACCGCGCGGGCATACGACAGCGTGATTTCGCGGCCCAAATCCGCCAACGCGCGGAGCTCGGCCCGCCCGTCTCCGCGGATCTCGAAAATGGCCCGACGGAGGGCGTCGTTATAGGGCCGGTGGACGTGGCGTACGAGCGTGGCGGCCATTTCCAGGCCGTGGCCGTCGATCCGCACGAGCGCGACGTCTACCCCATCGCCGCTCGTTCCGCTCATCGCCCCCACAATATGACGTACCCGCATGCCGATGAGGATACAGGGGTGGCGGAAGCGTCACAATGTTCCGCAGTTGAGCGCATGCCCTGCGGCAGGCTATAATCACCGGCCGTAGCAGTTGTCCTTCGGAGGTCGTATGGCAGAGAAAGAAAAACAACAGGGGAATGGGTCCGGCGAAAAGCAATCCGATGGCGGCACCGCCACGGCCAAGCCCAAGCGCGCCCCCAAAAAGTCTCCCTCCAAAAAGCCCCCGCAGCCGCTGCCGCCCTGGAAAGTCTTGCTGCACAACGATGACAAGAACGTGGTGGAATTCGTCGTCACCACCATCATCGAACTCACCCCCCTGAAGGAACAGGAGGCCGTCCAGCGCACCGTCGAGGCGCACAAGACCGGTCTCGCCCTCCTGCTCGTCACCCACAAGGAACGCGCCGAGCTGTACCAGGAGCAATTCACGTCCAAGGGCCTGATCGTCACGATCGAGCCGGACGAGAAATAGGAATTCGCGCCTTGCGACTCAGCATTGTCGGAAGGCGAATTGAACGCTAATCCTTAAGCGAAATCGCACTGCCGATTCAGCGCCTTTTCCAGCAGGCCCAAATATTTACCCGCGGGGATGTCGATCGCGCCGAATTTGCGTAAGTGCGGCGTGGTCGCCTGACTGTCGAGCAGCTCAAACTTGCGCTCGCGCAGGCGGTTGACCAGATGCACGAGCGCGACTTTGCTGGCATCGGTCCGGCGATGGAACATGCTCTCGCCGAAAAACGCCGACCCGAGGCTTACGCCGTACAACCCGCCCACCAGTTCGCCCCCCTGCCACGCCTCGACGCTGTGGGCGAACCCCATCGCGTGTAGCCGCAGGTACGCGGCGATCAGCTCGTCGCTGATCCACGTCCCATCCTCCCGGCTTTCCATGCAGCCACGCATGGTCGCCTCGAACTGGTGATTGACGCGCACGTCAAACACCGGCGGGTCTTTGCGCATGAGCTGGCGGAGCGTCTGCGGGACATGAAACCGCTCGTCGAGTGGAATGATCCCCCGCGGCTCGGCCGTGTAGAACCGGATCACCCCGTCGCGCCCCGCCATCGGAAACACGCCTTGGGCGTAGGCCGAGAGAAGGGTTTCGGGGTCGAGCTTCATGAGCGGTTGCCGATTTTCGTGGTACGGGCAACGCGCCCGTGGAATCCACTTGAGCAGCGGATTCATGGGCGGGCCACCCGTGCCATAACGGTGCGCGAAGTGATTCTAACCGAAGCGGGCTTAATCCGTCGGCGCTTTTCTCGTCGTGAAAACGGGATCGGTGTATCTTCGAAGAAAAAGCCTCAGCTACTTCCCCATCGCGTCATACTGCTTCCACTGCTCGTCCGTAAGCGTCTTTCTTGCCACCTCCGCCCGTTGCACGGCGGACGCCTTTGTCGCCTGAAGACGGGCCGAGGCGATCGCGTCGAGTGTCCGGACCATGCCGCCGTCGGCGGCGGACTTCGCCGCTGCGCCCGACGCTCTGTCCCAAACCAGAAACGCCTCGCGGATGCGCTGCGTTTCCGCTTCGTCCAACTGGATCTTCGAGCCCGCGCGGATGTCGGTGAGAACTTCAAGCTGGGCCGGCGTGATGCGGAGTTCCTGCTGCACCAGCCGGTCGGCGGCGATCTGCTTCACCGCCGACAGCGCCTTGATCTGTTCCGCCGAAAGAAACTCCATGCGGTTGAAGTAAAAGTTGACGTCGAGATTGCCGTTGCGGGCGCGGACGATTTTCGCGCCGGCGGGGCCGGCGCTGGCGTCCCACTGGTCCTTGCCGGCTTTGGCGGGGTGAACTCCGTCGTTGGGATTGTGGTCGAGCAGGACGATGTTGTCGGCCCAGCCGCGGTGCCAGTACCACCAGGCCACGCCCGCCGCGAGTGTGAGGCACGCGACGATGACCCCGATGCTAAGCCACGCCGGCATCTGCCGGATGGGCCTTGTCTGGATGACGGCCATTCATTGCTCCGAATTCAATGCGGCTCCACGGGGGGCAGCGGCGGGTCCCACGGGTCGGTCCCCGCCTTCGCCTCATCGGGCGGCGTCGTGCTCACGTGCATGTCGAGGTAAAGGTAATTCGACCCGTACGCCGCCCCGTGCCGGTACGGCTCCACCACACGATTGAACTCCGTGCGCTCCATGTAATAGTCCGGCTGCGTCGTGATCTTTTCCCCCATCACCACGACCTCGGGGCTGGTCAGTTCGCCGGCCCGGCTGTCAGACGCCTTAACATTTTTGTCCGCGAGGTGCTCGTTGAGCACGTACGAATGCTCCTCCCGGGGCTCAAAATCCGAAGGGCAGATCATGATCGGCGGATTCCACACCGCCGGGCTAAACACGTACACCGGCCACCGCTTTTCCCGCGGCAGCATCGGGTCATAGCCCAATGTCCCGTACCGCTTCGTGACCGGGTTCCACGGTCCCACCGGGAACAGCCATCCGCGCGACTGGTTGGCGTACATCATCAGGTGCAGCCCGACCTGCCGAAGATTGGAAGCGCACGCCGCCTGCTGCGCCTGCTGCTGCGCCCGGCTAAGGGCGGGCATCAGCAACCCGAGCAATACTGCGATGATGCCGATTACCACCAACAGCTCTACGAGCGAAAACGCCCTGCCGCGGAGACGTGGTGCGCGAATTGGAGGTGTCATGCCTCACTCCGTCGATGCCACGAACGATGCGTCGGCGATTCTACCAAACTCGCCGACGGCCCGTACTGAGTACGCGGATGCCGGGGCGTTGGTGGCATCCGGCTGGTCACCCCCGCAAACCTTCCCTTCGTGTCTGTCTTCGCGCCTTCGTGCCTTCGCGGTTCTATGCCATGTGCACTCAGCCTAACACGTTTCATAAAATCGCGAAGGCACGAAGGCACGAAGACAGACGCGAAGAAGACAAAGCTCACGCCGACACGACGCTGATTGCGCCGCGCCGCCTGCCGACGAGAAGCTTGCCGGGGAAATGGACGCGGACCGGGCTTGCGGCATCGGCGCACATGGTCACCAGACGGTCGGTCACTTCGGGCGTGATCTCGCCGGGCGGAACGCCGCGGGCGGCCAGCCAGCGCCGTGCTGTCTCCGCGGCTAACGTCGGCGGAAGGGACGCGAGAGTCGCCGCAGGGAATGTTTCCGCGAGCTGCGGTGCGGCCGACCTCGCCCAATCGCGCAGGTCCCGGCAGGCGTCGCCCAGCTTCATCACACGCGCCGTTAAATCCGGCTCGCCCGCCAGCAAACGGCGGAGCCGGTTGCGGAGATACTTGTTCCCGGCGTTGCTCGCGTCCTCGCGCCAATCCTGGCCGATTTCTGCAAGATATCCGCGCACTATCTCCCGAGGAAGTTCAAGCAATGGCCGTAGAACGAGCAATCCGCCAAGGTCGATTTGAGGTTCCATCCCCGCCAGCCCCATCGGCCCCGAAGCCCGGAGTAATCGGTGAAGCACCGTCTCCGCCTGGTCGTCGGCGTGATGGGCCAGAATCACGCCCGCCAA
>JAQGHH010000046.1 GCA_028288945.1 Phycisphaerales bacterium | reverse complement strand
ACCGCGGAGGCGCTGTCGCCGGGGTAAAAGCCGGCGTAGCCGCCGTCGGCGCTGCGGGGGAAGTGCCAGCCTTGGCGGCCTTCGAGCGCGACGAGTTCCTCGTCCCCTTTGCTGACGACCGCCACGGTCGCGCCGGGCGGCGTGGCGCGTTGGACGGCCCGCTGCACGGCCACGCGCTCCGCGTCGCGGCGCGGGTCGACCCTGCGGCCGTGCGGCCGCCACGTCACGGCCCACTTCTCCTCAAAGCGACGGCGGTTCGCCCCGAAAACGCCGGCGTAGCCGCCATTAGACGTCAACCCGCCAAAGGAGGCTTCACCGAAGTGGTGGACGAACACGTCCTCGGCACAGACGGTTTGGTAGCCCGCGGCGCGGACGCGCAACGAATAGTCGTCGTCCTCGAACAGACCCAGCTCGAACCGCTCGTCGAGCGGCCCGACCTTTTCGTGCACGTCACGCCGCATCGCCAGGCAGAACATCGGGAGCATTGGGATGTCCGTCGTCTGACCGGCATGCGCGGAGGCCCGGTCGGCGGTAAAGCGGAGGAACTGGCCGTAGGTTTCGTACCGGGTGTCGATCTGGGCCTCGTTGCAGGTCCGGTTGGTGACTGGGCAGACGGCGCCGACGGCGGGCTTTTCGAGGTGCGCCAGCAGCCCGCAAAGCCACCCCGGCGGGACGAGGGTGTCGTTGTTGAGCAGGACCATCGCCTCGCCGCCTGCCAAGGCGAGACCCTGGTTGTTGGCGGCGGCGAAGCCGCGGTTGTCGGCGTTGCAGATGGCCCGGACATGAGGGGAGCGGGCGGCCAACCCGCGAAGAAGATCTGGCGTGTCATCGGTCGAGCCGTTGTCCACCACGATCAGCTCGTAGCCGGGGAAGGCGGTGTTCGACAGGAGGCTGACGAGGCAGAGCTTCGTGAAGGCGAAGTTGTTGTGGGTGACGACGACGATGCTGGCCGGGCGCGTGAGCGGCGCGCCGGGGCTCGGGTCGGGAAGCGTCGCGGCGACGGCCGCGCGGAAGGTCGCTTCTGCAAGCCTCGCGGGGCGACGCGAGGTTAGCACGAGGTCCAAGTCCGCATGGAGCCCTTCGCCGGCGGAGGCCGCGGCGGCGGGCGATTCGAGTTGGATCGAGTCGGTCGCCATACTACAACCCCACCTCCTTAATCAATCGCCGCAGCACCACGTCGGCGTCGAAATGCTCCCGCGCCAGGGCCGCCGCCGCCCGGCAGTGCTTGGCGTAGTCGGCGTTGACCGCTTCCATCGCGACCAGGATCTCCTCCATCGTCCGGAACGGGAAAAGCCCCTGCCCCGTCGGCAGCGCGCTGCCGAAGCCGGTGTCCTGGGTAATGACGGGGCGACCGGCGGCCAAGTATTGGGCGCTGCGTTCGCTGAACCAGCCGCTTCGGAGGCGCACGTTCTGGTCCTTAGCCACCGTGAACTCGCCGCGGGAGCCGCTCACGTAGCGGTGGTAGGTGTCCAGGTCCGACGAGACGCCCAGGCCGTCGCGGACTCCCCAACCGTGAGTGGCGAGCAGATCGGCCTCGGCGGCGTTCAGGCTGGCCGGACTCAATGCCAACTCGAACCGTTGTCCAGTGCGCCGCGGCAGATCGATGAATTTCAAAAACTCCAGGTGCTTGCTCCAGTGGAACACTTCCCCGTCAAGCACGACCTGCTTGTAGTCCTGCCGCCAGTTACCCACCGTGGTGAACGTGTCGGCGGGGCCGACCTCGTTGGGTTGCCAGAAGTCCGCGACGACCACCGGGGGGCTGTGCCTGAACGGGTAACGCGGCGAGGTGGGCAGCCGGCAGTCCGGGTTCCCGTAATTGAGGCCCCAGGTGAAGTACGCGCAATGCGCGTCGAGGAATTCGGTCACGGTACTGGAGCCCTGGCCCAGCGCGATCTGCACTTCAACGGGGTCTGTTTCGAGGTACACGAGGCGGCCAGTGGCGGCGTGCTCGGGCAGTGGCTCGGTGGCCCCGTGCAAGTTGATGAGCATCGTGGCCGAGCGGTACAACTCGTCGAGTTGCTCGCGCGTCATGCCGAAGCACCCGCCGCTCATATGCACGTCGTGGTACGCCCACTGGCGGCCGAAGTCGAATCGCCGCATGACCGACGCAATGTAGTCGGCGGCGCGGCTGACGCCGTCGTCCTCGGGCGACCGCATAAACTTCGTCTGCGTGCACCCGTGCGCCTCGACGTAGTACACCTCGTGCCCGAGCCGGCGCAGGCCCTCCAGGTACTGAACGGTGACCCATGCGACGCCGGCCACCGGCCAGCGGCTCATCATGCCAAGCACCACGATCTTTTTGGGCCGCCCGACGAATGCCATAGTTCTGACCTTTGAGGGTCTGTTGCCCGCTCCATCTTGCGGCCGGCTACGTAGCCACCCCGGCTGGCTCCAGCTCTTCCTGACGCATGGCCTCTGTTTGCATGTGGTAAAGTTGTGAATACAAACCGGCCTGCCGCAGCAGTTGCTCGTGCGTTCCCTTCTCGACGATACATCCCTTGTCCATAACGAGAATGAGGTCTGCCCGGCGAATGGTGCTGAGGCGGTGGGCGATCATAAACGTTGTGCGGCCGGCCATAAGCCGGTCGAGCGCATCCAGGATGACCGCTTCGGTCTTCGAGTCGATCGATGAGGTCGGCTCGTCGAGAATGAGGATCGGCGCGTTCTTGAGGAATGCCCGGGCGACGGCAATGCGCTGCCTCTCGCCCCCGGAAACTTTCGCGCCCCGTTCGCCCAACTGGGTCTGGTACTGCTCGGGCAGGCGCATTATGAAATCATGTGCGTTGGCGGCCATTGCCGCCGCGACGACTTCCTCGTCGGTCGCTTCCAACCGGCCGTACCGGATGTTGTCGGCAATGCTGCCGGAAAAGAGCAACGGCTCCTGTAGCACGAGGCTGACTTTCTCGCGGAGTGAATCGAGCATGATATCACGGATGTCGACGCCATCGAGCAGCACGCGCCCGCCCGCCGGGTCGTAGAAACGCGGCAGCAGGCTCACGAGCGTGCTCTTGCCCGCGCCGGTCGGGCCCACGATCGCAATCACCTGACCGGCCGACACTTCAAAGCTAATGTCCTTGAGGGTGTCCTCGCGGCCGCTGTAGCTAAATTGCACGTCGTCAAATCGCACGCTCCCCACGACGCGCTGCAGCACCGCGGCGCCGGGTTGGTCCTGAATGTCGGGCTGCGTGTCGATGAGTTCGTAGGCCAACTGGATGTTGATCAGGCCGTCCTGCAGGTCGCCTATGGCATAGCTAATCGCTTCGAGTGGTTTATAGACCGCGCTGATGTAATAGAGAATGGCCAGCAGCTCGCCGACGGACAACTTCCCGTCCAACACGTGCCGCGCCCCGAACCCCAGGACGAGCGCGGTCCCCGCCGCGGTGGTCGCGTTCACCGCCATGGTAAAGAGCGTCTGACGGACGGTGATCTGAATACGTGCGTCAACAGCTTGCTGCGCCTGTCCCCGGAATCGGTTGTACTCGTAGTTCTGTCTTCCGAAGGCAAGGATGACACGAATCATCGAGATCGCTTCGTGGATAATCGACAGCGACTCCCCTTCCAGCCCTTTCACATTGCGAAGCCTCTTCTGAATGTGCGTGGCGTAATACCCGACTGAATAGTAGAGAAGCGGCACAACCGTGAGCGACAAGAGTGCGAGCTTGGGGTCAAGCCGCACGCACACCCAGAACATTCCAATTAATGTGGCGACGCTTCTGAGAAGATATGGAATCTTCATAATCAGCCCGATGGCGGCGTCGCCCATCGAGTTGATGATGTATATGATCATGCCTGAGCGCTTCTGGTCGTGGTAAGCGACTGAAAGGCGCAGCCCATGTCGGAACAGGTCGCTGCGGAAGTCCAGGATCATCTCCTGGTCGAGCTTCGTTTGTAGATAGTTATTAAGCACATCGAGCAGGTCGCCGAGCAGCGCGACGGCCAGGCCCGCCAACACTGCGACAAATACCAGGGCGTATCGGCTGGGCGGCGAAGCGCCAAAGAGGTGGGTGATCCACGGCGGGACGGGGCGTTTACCCAGAACGCAGTCCACGAGGAACGCCATCGGCCACGGCGCGAGCAGACCCACCCCCGCCACTGCCAACGTGACCGCGACGGCCCCCACCGCCAAGCCCCAATAGGGCACGAGGTATCGCAGGAGCCTGGGCATATATTTCAGAATGCTCTTCACAAATTGCCTCCTGCTGCCGCCGGCTCCAGCTTGACCGATTCCTTATCCGACTTCGACCTGGTCGGCCGCCATTCGGCAAACGCCTCCGCATAAGCTCCGCCCGGCCAACAATGCATCTCGCCGCGATAGCGGGCCAGTCCTTTGCTCGCTTCGTCGAATCGCATCACCCGACACTGACTCACGTGCGCGCGAATGGCCGCCAACTTGGTTTCGAGGAACTCGGTGATGTCCACAATCTGGTCGATGTGTTGGATCGGCGTCCAGACCTCAAACATCCGGATCAGGGGAGCGGGAAAATCAGCCGCTTCGGTTAATAGCGTTTGCACGGCGCTCGTGGCGAGCAACGCGGCAGACTTGTGGTCGGGGTGGTCTTCGCCTTCATGGGGCGCGTACAGAATGTGCGGCTGCAATTCACGAAGTGTATTGACCAGCCGGCGCACCAACCGTGGGGTGACTTGCAGAGCGCCGTCAGGCTCTCGCCAGAATTCGATTCCTTCGAGCCCGAGCACCATCGCCGCATCGCGCGCCTCCTGCTCTCGCATCCGCGCAGTGGTTTCGAGAGGCACGCCATGCCCCCCCCTTTCTCCAGACGTCAAAAAGATTGCGTGGACGACGTCGCCGTCGAGCACGTGCTTGCGCAGAGTTCCCCCGCAACCGATCGATTCATCATCGGGGTGAGGGCTTAGAATCAACGCGCGTGAGGCGCTTCCCGATTCACTCATTGGGTCTCCCTCCTCCGTCCGACATGGTTGTGGCCCGGCACTCCGCGACAACAGAAGCGTAGAACGACTCGATTTGCCGGACGCACGTCCGGCTGTCGGCTTCGTGTTTCACGTACTGCCGGGCGGCATCCCCCAACGCGCGACAACCGTGCGGGTCACCCAGAAGGCGACGCAACGCCACCGCCAGCGCCCCCGTGTCGTGTGGCGGCACCAACAGTCCGGTCTTCTCTGGGATCACCACTTCCGAGGCCCCGGAGCCGGAGCAGGCGATGACGGGCAGTCCGCAGGCCATCGCTTCGAGATAGACGAAGCCCGGTCCGCCCTCGTAGCCGGAAGGGGCTGCGAAAACATGCGCCCGCGAAAGATGATCCGGCAGTTCCTCCCGACGGACAAAGCCGGTGAATTCGAGCAGGTCTGGCAAGCCGGCGGAACCAACCCGTCGATGAAGGTGCTCTCGCGCCGCCGGCTTACCCATGCCAATCAACTTGAGCTTCAGGCCCGGAAACTCCGGTGCGATCGCGCAAGCGGCATCGACCAACATGTCGACGCCCTTGTTCTCGGACAGGTTGCCAACAAATACAATCGTGGGCCTGCTGTCACGCGGCACATCGAGTGGACGAAATAATTCGACGTCGACACCGGTGTTCAGGATGGGGATTTCGGCGGCGTTTAGCCCGTAGTGGTCGGAGCACCATTGGGCCGAGCAGCGGCTGGAGGAAAAAACGCGGTCCGCCAGCCTCAGGCAAGTCGCCTCCATTGCCGTCCCGACTCGAAAAAACTCCGAGTCGATTTCCGGCCAGCCAATCGCGTGACCGAACATGACCAGCGGGCCGTGGAGATGAATCACCGTCGGGACATAATTCCATTCGGTCTGATTCAAGAGGTGGACGTATCCTTCACAGGCCCATTCGGGGAAATCCACCAGATCGAGCCGATGCTCCTGGTGAATCGCCGCAACCGCGGCGGCAACCTGCGTGCTGTACGTGAGCCAATCCACTTCGGTCGTGTAGATCGGCAAGTGCTGCTCGAATCCGGGGACCCGTGTAACATGCACCGAGCCATCCTGGTATGTGCGTACGCCGTCGTTGCTGCCCCGGGAGACGACGTGGACGCGGTGCCCGAGAGCGGCTAGATGATGAGCCTTCAGATACGTCTGAGATCCGATTCCGCCACGGGCCGTTTCCGGCGGATATTCCTGTGAAACGAGGCAGAGGCGCATGGCGGGCTTACCGTCCTCATCGCGGCGCTGGGAGGGCGATGCGGGAGAACGATCAGGCGCGTCGCAGGCGCTTGGCGGTTTGAAAATTGGATCACATATAGACAACGCGTCGTCCCTCGGTAGAGGTTTGGGAAACTACGACTATGGTTTCCATCCGAGCATGCCGAACGCTTGGGCAAGCCCGTCCGCATACAGCTGAAAATTCCTCAGGCGCTGTTCGATCCATTCGGGTGCTACGCACGTGGAGTCCTGTTGAATCGCCAGAATGAGCCAGAATAGCCGGCCTATTTCACTGAGCGTTCGAATCGCGTTCTCGTCGAGTCCCGGCCAATATGGCGTGACCGTGTCCAGGTATACGGACAAGTCGGCATTCGCGGCATCGTAGGTCCGATCGGTATCGTCCTGGATGAGGTCGATGGCTGGCGGGCCCCACGCAGCATCTTCCCAGTCGAACGGATAAAGGACGAGTTGAGAAGCGGCGTACCCACCGGCTGGCGCACGACGGTAGCCCGCGATTTGGTAGTCGCCATCGCGGACTCGAAGATTTCGATCGGCAAAGTCGCCATGGACGATGGTCAAGGGAACTCGTTCGCACGCACGCCGTACCTGGTCCCAACGCGATGCGACGGCCTCGCAACGCGCCGTTAGCGCGTCCAGCGCCGACATGTATTGATCGCCTGGCGACGGAGCGCGGACTACGTCGCGCCGGCATCTCCTCAAGGAGTCCAGCGCGGATCGCAGCAGCCCTTCATAATAATCCACGCCGTGGCTCGGCAGCGCGGTATCCGCGGCGTCCTGAGCACGCATGGCAGCAGCCACGTGGAACGCGCCGAGCCAGCGCGCGGCAACCGCACGACAGGCGGGGTCGCCGGGCAAATAGGGCCGGCCACTCGCGTCCTCCACGAACAACCAATGCATGAGCCCATCGGCTTCGGCCATTTCTCCATAAAACCGCAAGACCGAGACGCCCGCTTGCGGCAGCAGTTGCTCGTATACCCATCGCTCCACAACCGCCCGACGGCGTCGGCAACGCATCCCAATTACATCCGCCCCCTCGAAGCCCGCGTTGCGCAGTCGATACGCGGAAAACCGCGGGGACTCTTTGAGCGTTTCAGCGCTCATTGGGGAAATCCGTCGCACTTCCAGCCGGTCCCAGGCTTGGATCGCGGCATGGATATTCGGATCACCCATAGGGCTTTCGGACGGTCTGCCGGCGAAGGCCGCGCCTTCGCACGTCATCGATCTCTCAATCGTTCCGGAAATAACTCGCACACCCGCTCCCGAATCGTGAATCATCTGCCTTCGCCCGGCCGCGCCGCGATTCAATTCGTATAATACTTGTTCGCGGGGTGGGGCCAGTTCCCATCGTCCCATTGTGCCTGCGGCTGCCACTCGGCATGCCCGTCGGATATCACTACGTTCCCCCCCTGCGTCCCATGGTTCTGCTGCGGATCAGGTTTCGGAAAGCCACCGGACAAGTCCCACGCGAGAGGGGCGTCTTGCAGACTGGTGAGCTTCGGGCCTTCCTCGGGTACCCAAAAAATGCTGTAAAAGTCGTAGCTGACGCGGGCCGAGTTGGGAAGTGCATAGTCGGCGGTTTCAATGGCCGATGGGATCGGATCCCGATCGGAGGGGCAGTGGAACACTCCGGCGCTCCGAAGGTAGCGGTCGTTCAGAGCCACCAGCACGTAGTTGGTCGAATCGTAATCCTTTGCCGTTCCCGGCGGATTGGTGTTGGGCAGGCGATCGCGATGATCCTGTGCGTACATCAACATCGCATGCCCCAGGGAGCGGAGGTTGGACAAGCATGCCGTTCGATGAGCCGTTTCCCGGGCGCGGGCCAATACCGGGATAAGAATACCGATGAGCAATGCGATAATACCAATGACAACCAACAGCTCGACCAGCGTGAAGGCCCGGCGTCGCGGATCGCGTCCGTATATTTGCTTGTAATTGTTCATGACGCCTCTCGAGATTCCAACACTCCCCATTTACGCCACTTGCATCGTGGGAAAGTCATCGGAGTTCCCGTCTTCGTGGTCGGGCTCAGGGTCGTCGGAATCGCGTCTCGAAGCGACCGACGACACTAAATTAACCGCATCCAAGCCGGCCGCCGCTGCCGCGCTGGACACGAGCGTCCGGACCGAATCCCGACAGCGTCTGACGCTACGAGCCGTGACGATTCCAAGCAATGCCCAGCCGCCGCAGACGGTCATCGCCGGCGCGAGAGCCAGAATATGAGGGTGAACGATCGAGCGTGCCCCGCCCCCGGCCCAATACTCGATGGCCCAAAAACAGGCCGCTATCGTCCAAATCGCAAGAACGATGGATAGCGCATACATCGCCATCGTCGGCCGTATTGCGCAGCGCACGCGGGTGAAACGGCGCTGATCGCCTAGTTCTTCGGTTGCAGTCCATAAACGAATTCTGTGCCATGGCGTCCCACAGAGCTCGACGTCGTAAGTCTCCCACTCGGCGTGAAAATCACCCGGCCACCCTGCCCGGGATGCGAGGTTGACAAGGGCATCAAGCAGTTCTTCGCGGCCCCGTCCGACATGACTTTCCCAATACAAGTCGAAAGTCTGTGGAGAGATTCGCTTGGTCTCCGTTGAGTCACGTCGCCCGGGCTCTGGAGTTGCGATCGCGGAGGACAGAACGTCGGAATGCGGCAGCAAGCCATATCGCAAGCGATAGAAGTAGCGATGCCAGGCCCGCACCGAGGGCTGCAACATGTGTAGAAAGCCGATCAAAATTCGGCACCACCAAGGCGCGTCCGGCGCGAGCACGACCCGCGCGGCGGGACGCGCCGCCGCCAGGAGGGTCAGCATCAACATCGTGCCGGCGACCACCACCGCGGCAGGAAACACAGGCGCAACGCTCAAGAAAAGAAACGCCAACACCTGCCACTCTAGCAACGTGTAGTAAGTCCAAAGACTTGCTTCATTGCGGCGGTAAACGATCTGGAACAAGCCGGAACCAAACCGCCCGTGGTATACGCTCGACGATGCCGCGGGCGGCTGGCCGCTGCCGTGGCCGTAGATAATCCCATTCCATCGCGAACACCCGAAAGCATTGAAGCGGCGGGGGTGCTTGAAATGAAGCATCGCCTCCGCGCGCCCATACCCTTTTTGCTGCAGGAAGTAGCCCCTGATTGTCGCCCGGCGGTGATGCCAGACCACCGCCGCGGGGGCATACCCGATGGTCAGCCCGGCATCCAGGAACCGCCAGCAAATATCGACGTCATCACCGGCCTGGCGGAACGGCGGATCGAATCCGCCTATCTCGGCCAGGCGATCGCGCCAAAATGCCATGTTACAGCCGGGAATGTGCTCCGCCCGGCGATCATCCAGCATGACGTGGCTGGGGCCTCCGGGGCTGGCCGCCACGCATCGCGCCACCCATCCATCGGAAGCCGGCGCAATATTCGGCCCACCTATCGCATCCACCCCCTGCTCTCGCAATCCCCGCACCAAGTAGAGCAGCCAAGCCTCGTCTGCGACGCAATCGGAGTCGGTGTACGCAATCACTTCGCCCGTTGCGACGCGCGCGCCGACGTTTCGGGCGGCGCTCAGACCGGCGTTCTCCTGACGGATTGTCTTTACGGTTGGAAAATCGTTTACGATCTGCGGCGTTTCATCTGTTGAACCATCGTCAACTAAGATCACCTCGTAATTTGGATAATCAAGGCGAAGCAGAGATGAGAGGCATTCGCGCAACGTGGCCGCGCCGTTAAGAGAACAGACGACCACCGAGACGCGCGGGAAAGGAATGACCGGCTCGCGCGCGACCCTCCCCAGGTCGCCTTGAGCTCCAAGGCCAGCCGCCCAAGCGCCGGCATGATCGAGGCCCGGCGACGCCATCGTTGCGTCCACGCTCAGGGGCTCGAAGGTCGGCGCGAGCGCCCAGGCGCGCGACAATGCGGGGGCCGCAGGCTTCTCGATGCGATGAACATCGGTGATTCCGAACGCCCAGTCCTCCACCCGCTGTCCACCGGCGACCCAGTCATCCGTGTATGAAAATACGAACGATCCCGCGAGCCCGTGGTGAAATACACGCCCAACGTGCCGTGCAAGCAGTTCAGCCTGCCGGCCCGGCGACGCACGCAATGAGTCGACACCGTACTCCCCCAGCACAAGCGGCAGGCCACCAGCAATATGCTGTAAACGATCGAGGTACTGGCCAAGAACGTCGCCGTCCTCCAGGTAGACATTTGTGCAATAGAAGTCCAGCCGCGTGGGGGACAGAAACTCGGTCGAGGGATAATTGGTATACGTGGCAAGGCATCCGGGTGCTTGTTGCTTGACAGCGTCAACAAGCGAATCGATGAAGCGCTCGACTCGCTTTGCCCCGTAGAACCGAACCACATCCTTCGGAATTTCATTGGCCACGCTGATCCCGAAGACCGCCGGATGGCCGCCGAGGTCGCGAGCGGCGGTAGTGATGCGCTGGAGGGCCTCGCGCTGACTAGACCAATCTTCAAAAAAACAGCGGTGCTTGTCCCAAGGGACATCAATTAGGACCCGAAGGTTTTGGTCGCTTGCATCATCTAGGAAACTTGGGGAAGGCAGGTGATATAGGCGAATTGCATTGCAGCCAAGCCTACTGATATGGGCGAGATCTTTCCTTACTTGTGCTCGATCAGGAAGGTGGTTCCCACAGTCGTTGAACGCGAATGGCCCGTACGTGAGCCCTTTGATATACCAGCGCTCCCCATGCAGGCGCAGTAGTTTGCCATGGGCGCAGACACGGTTCCTAGCGGAATCGTCTGCACTAACCCGTTCCGCTTCGGGGGGGAGAGCGCTATTACCGCATGGATGGAGGTTCTGCCCCGACAACATAGCCGGGCGCAAGCCTGTAAAATGGCCCACCAGGATCACCTTCCCTCTATCTTAACTAACTGGCTCGTTACATGCCTGCAGGAGCGGCCCGAATGGTCAGCGGCGCAGCGAAAGTGAGATGCATGACATACGGAGATTTGCTGTATTGCGCGGAAGGGCTCCATTCAGATGGAGCGCCAAAACCCGTGTGTGAGATTACGGGAAAACACATAACAAGGTCATAGTAAAACTCAGGCCTCAGTATTGAAACCCTTAAAATTTTTTCGACAAATCGCAAAGCATTGCTCTTTACCGTGCGAATAAAACGGCACCGCCAAACGCATCCGGCATCGGAGTCGTACCCTGCCAGACCTCTCGCAGATCCCGCGACCGTCGTCCCTAGACACCCAAGGCGGCTGACCCCTGCTCAATGCATTTACTCATCCATCCCGTTGGCGGGCAGGCTTATCGAACATCAATCAATAAATTCAGTTTTAAGTATGGTCGTTTAAGAATTCATGGAGATTGCGTACTCGATACGCATCATGAAGGTTTTCGCCCCCGTTTGCCGAAGTTCTAGGCTTCACGATGCCGCAGACCGGCTATTGAGCGCTGGGTATCGAAAGCGCAAGCCCCGCACCTTCAAAGCACGACCCCAGTCCGGAACATCGCCAGCCCGTTCCGTGCGGCGGTTCCCCAGCTCTATGCGGATGTGGACCACGAGAAGGCCGGGAAGCTGGACCTCACCCTTCAGAATGCCGATCGTGGACGCGTAGTCGACGCGGCATGTCTGCGCCTCCGCCCCATCCTTATGACCGCCCTGGCCTTCATTCTCGGCGTCTTCCCACTGGTCAACGCGACCGGTGCCGGGGCGGCCAGCCGCCAGGCGATCGGGACCGCCGTCATCTATGGGATGATCGGAAACACATTCCTGGGGCTGATCCTCACGCCGGTGCTCTACGTCGCCATTACGGCAATATCGGAGCGCTGATGCGAGAGCGGGAAGAAGGGGGGGGTCTTCACAACGGTGTCAATTCAACAGTTCGGCGGCGATGCGGTCGGTCTTGTCGAGGGTGGTGCCCAGAAACCAATCGGAGCCAGAAGCTCCGGTAAGTGTGTTGGACAGGCCGTCGTCCAGCAGCGAGGCGGCATCGAACGCGAACAGGCCGGGGGCACCGATGCCGGATCGCAGTGCGGCGACGCGGGCGGCATAGGCGGTGGACGCGTTGCCCCAGACGTTCATCACGGCTGCGGCGGCGTCGAGGTCGTCGCCATAGGCCCAGGAGCCGGCGACCAGCACGTCGTCGCCGCTTCCGCCGGACAGCGTGTCGGCGCCAGCACCGCCGATCAGGAGGTCGTTGCCGGCGCCGCCATTGAGCTTGTCGTTGCCGTCGCCGCCGTCGAGCAGCGTGTTGCCGGCGCCGGCGTTGAGGGTGTCGTTGCCGTCACCGCCATAGAGCAGGGCGGGGACGTCCTTGAGCTTCGCGTCGATCGTGATCGTGTCGTCGCCGCCGTTGCCGTAGACGACGAGCCGGCTGATGGCCGAGCCGGTGGGCGCGGTGAACTGGCCCTGGCTGACGCCATTGATCGTGACGACGAACGTGCCGTTTCCGGTGCCCTTGGCGACGATGATAACGTCGGCGGCGTCGCCGCCGGCGACGACCAGCATCAGTTGCCCGACGTTGGATGGATCGGCCACGAGCTGCGCCCCCTTGTAGGCGGCGGTGGTCGTATTCGCGGTGCCGGCAGCGACGACGGTCGGGGCCAGGGCCGTCGCGGGGGCGGCGGCCGGCGCGGTTGCGACGGTGACGATCAGCGGCAGCGCGGTGCTGCGGTCATCCTCGGGGGCGCCCTGCGTGTCGCGCGAGCCATGGCTGTTGCCCGGCTGCGGGTCGCGGGGGCTGCCGTGCTGCTGGCCCCACTGCGG
>JAQGHH010000034.1 GCA_028288945.1 Phycisphaerales bacterium | reverse complement strand
GCCGCCCGGTGCAGCCACCCCCCCAGTGATTGGCTGACCGACTGCGGCCGCGTCATCAGGCGGTAGAACGTCTCCTGCGACACTTCCTCGGCCCGCGCGCGGTCGTTCAGGATTCGCCGACAAACGGCGAACACCATCCCCGCGTACCGCCCGACGATCTCCGAAAACGCCGCCTGGTCCCCCTTTTCAGTGAACCGGCGCAAGAGCACGAGATCGGTGTCGGCTGAGTGCATGGTATCGGTTGCGACCGCCATCGCTTGTTCCACCGGTATGACGGAGACGAATGATACCGGTTTCAGGGGAGGGAGAAAATCAGCGTGGGACATGGAAAGTGAAACGTGGCGTATCCGTACTCCGCACTCGGTGCCGCGTGAAGGCTGAGAACTCTGGCCGATACGGGCGACACTACCGGGCACGAGCTAAGTTATTAGCCCCGGAGGGGCGTAAGACCTTAGCCCACGGCGCGAGCCGTGGGGAGAGGCCGAATGAATCGCATAGCCCCGGAGGGGCGTAAGAAGCGTCCGATTAATCGGTGCACCGTATGCCGCGCTTCTTACGCCCCTCCGGGGCTGTAAACCCTTCTCGATGAATACCCACAACTCGCGTCGTGGGCTAAGGTCTTACGCCCCTCCGGGGCTAGGAACTTGGCTCCTGTCCCCGGTGCCACGGTTCTGCGCTCCGGGGCTAGGAACTTAGCTCCTCTCCCCGGCACCGCGGTTCTGGGTTAGGCTTCGCGGTTCCGCGTTAGGCCACGTTCCACGCGGGGCCGGACGGGAATTCGTACTGCGCCAGCGACTGCGCCTTAATTTGCGTGCTGTAACCTGGCGCAGTGGGCGGCAGATACCGGCCTGCGCGCAAGCGGACGGGGTCTACGAAATGTTCGTGGAGGTGGTCGACGTATTCGAGGACGCGGTCTTCGAGTGTGGCGCTGCAGGCGATGTAGTCCCAGAGGGACAGGTGCTGGACGTGCTCGCAGAGACCGACGCCGCCGGCGTGGGGGCAGACGGGGATGTTAAACTTCTTCGCCATCAGCAGCACCGCGAGGCACTCGTTCACGCCGCCCAACCGGCAGGCGTCGAGGTTGCAGAAGCGCAGGGCATTCGCCTGAAAGAACTGCTTGAAGAGGATGCGGTTCTGGCAATGCTCGCCGGTGGCGACGCCGATGCCGAGGGGTTCGAGGGCGCGGGCGATTTTCGCGTGGCCCAGCACGTCGTCGGGGCTGGTGGGCTCTTCGATCCACCACGGGCGGAATTCGGCCAGCCGCTTCATGTGGGCGATCGCCTGGCCCACGTCCCAGACCTGATTGGCGTCCACCATCAACTTGCGCTCGTAGCCCATTTCCTCGCGGATGATCGCGCATCGGCGGACATCATCCTCGACGTCGCGCCCCACCTTGATCTTGAGATGCGTGAAACCTTCCGCCATCGCCTGGGCGCACAGCCGGCGGATTTTGTCGTCCGGGTAGCCGAGCCAGCCGGCTGAGGTCGTGTAGGCGGGATAGCCGTCGCGGAGCATTTGGGCCTCGCGCGGGGCTTTAGTCGAATCATTGGCCTTAAGAATCGCGATGGCCTCGACGGGCGTCAGGGCGTCCGTGATGTAGCGAAAGTCGATGCATGAAACGAGCCGCTCGGGGGACATGTCGGCCAGCAGTTTCCAAAGCGGCTTGCGTTCGTGTTTGGCGTAAAGGTCCCATACCGCGTTGACGATTGCCGCCGTCGCCAGATGAATCGCCCCTTTCTCGGGTCCGATCCATCGGAGTTGACTGTCGCCGGTGATGTGCCGCCAGAAGGCGCCCAAGTCGGCGGTGAAGCTTTCGAGCGTGCGGCCGACGACAAGCGGAAGCAGCGCGCGGATGGCGCAGGTGCAGATCTCATTGCCGCGTCCGGTGGTGAAGGCGAAGCCGTGGCCCGCCAGGCCGTCCGGGTGATCGGTTTCCAGGATGACGTAGGCCGCGGAGTAATCCGGGTCGGTATTCATGGCGTCCGAGCCGTCGAGGTGGGCGGAGGTCGGAAAACGGACGTCGCGGACGACGGCATTGGTGATCGTGATGGGCATCGATGGGGATTATCCATGAAGAGCACGAAAGAAACACGGGCGGGTAAGAAGGCCTGCCGGGACGTCCGCCGGGCGGCATGGAAGCCTTTCCATTTGATTTGGGAAGAAATTCGGATTGTGCGGGAACCATTAGGTGCACCTTCCGATAAGGTGTTTATCGCCGTTCGCGATGGACAATCTCAGGGAGTCTTGGTTAACTTTCTCTCCTTCCCCCGCCCGGCGTGATATGGCCCGGGAGCCGCGGAGGGAACTGGGGGGAACGCTTTGGAGGATCGCATGACCGTGTCGAACAATGCCCGAACCGCCCGCAAAGCCAGTCGCACCTTGAGCCGGATTGAAGGGCTCGAGCCCCGCATGCTGATGTCGGCTACGCTGCAGCAGGCATTCCCGAACCTGTCGGTTTCTGCAAATTCCGCCCCCACCACGATCGACGTCTCGGCGCACTTCGGCGACCCGGCCGTCACGGGGACCACCGTTTTGATGAAGACGTCCAACGGGAACATCCCCATCGAGTTGTTCGATAATGTTACGCCGCTGACGGTGACCAATTTCCTCCGCTACATAGACATCGGCGCCTACAACCAGACGATCATCCATCGCGCCCCGGCGGGCTTCGTTGATCAAGGGGGCGGATACAACACGACCGGAACGCCCATTGGTAAAGGCACGCCCGTTACGAACGAATTCCACTTGTCCAATACCATCGGAACGATCGCGATGGCCAAATTGGGCGGCGATCCCAACAGCGCCACCAACGAATGGTTCATCAACGTCGCCAACAACTCCGCCAACCTCGACAATCAGAACGGCGGGTTCACCGTTTTCGCCCACGTGCTTTACAACGGATTGAGCGTCGCCCAGGCGATCAATGCGCTGCCCAAGTCATCCACGGGCGGCCCGGGAAGCCTCGCCGGGGCATCGGACTTTCCCATCGAGAAATCAGGCGGTGGTGTCGGCGCGGGCAACCTCGTCGTCGTGACGAGTGTCGCGCGCGTCGCCCCGATGACTTTTACTGTGGTCAGCAGCAACAATGCGCTGGTCAGCCCGTCGCTCAGCGGGAACAACCTCACCCTCAACTACGGGCAGGGTAAATCGGGCATCGCCTACGTCACCGTGTCGGGCACCGACTTGGGTGGCAACGTGGCGCAGCAGACCTTCCGAGTCGTGGTGCCCGCGACGCCGGATCATTTACTTCCTGTGACGATCGGCGCGGGCGGGGCACAAGCCGTGACGTTCACCGACCCGGTGAGCCATACCGTGGGCACGATCTCGCTAAAGGGGCCGGGGTCGGCGGTCGTGACCTTCGCCGGCACGGGGCTCACGCAGAGCGCGGGCAAAGGCATCACCGTCACCGGGCCCGCCGGCGACTTGAACCTCTCCAGCATCGCCATCACCGGCAGCACTCGCGGCAGCACGCTGATCTTCACCACCAAAGGCGGCTCCCAAAAAATCAGCGTCGGGGACGTCACAGTCACCGGCTCGTTGGGCGCGGTAATGGGTAAGGGCGTTGACCTGGCCGGGGATTTCAGCGCTTCGGGTTCCGTCAAGACCATCCTGATCAACAGCGCGCATAACGGGACCTTTACCATCGGCGCCGGCGCGGACGCCTTGAGCCTGACGGCCAACGCGGGCACGACCGACGAGAGCATCACCTCGGCCAACCCCATCAAATCGCTCAACGCGAACAACTGGGACAGCTCGGCTACGGCCGCGGCCACGATCACCGCGCCGCGCGTGGGCTCGATCCACACCCACACCTCCTTCGGCGTGAACCTCACGCTTACCGGCGGCGGCGCGGCGCTGGGCGACTTCAAGGCCTCGGTGATTCGTAGCGGCACCTGGAAGATTACGGGCAATGCGGGATCGATCCAGGCGGGCGGTTCTCTTTCCTGGGATCCCACGTTTTCGGGCAGCGTGAAGAGCATCAGGCTCATGGGCGCGTCGATCCTGTCCGTCACCGCCGGTTCGGTTGCCGATTTCAACGTGCGCGGGACGCTGCAGAGTTCCATGCTGACGCTCACCGGCGCGGGCACGGTTCTGGGCAAGTTCGTCGTTTCAGGGGCGCTGACCAATTCGACGGTGAATGCCTCCGGCAACATCGCTTCGATCCTGGCCGGGTCGATGAGCGGCTCGCAGATCTATGCCGGGGTTGCGAGCCTCCCGGCAGGGCAGACCCTGCCCAATTCCCTCAGCGACTTCGCGGCGGCCGCTTCGATCGGTTCGGTCAACTTGGTCGCCAAGAAAGGCGCGACGGCGTTCGCGAATTCCCAAATCGCGGCACAGCACCTGGGCAAGCTGTCGCTGGGCGCCGTGCAGACGAGCAACAGCTCGCAGACGTTCGGCGTCGCCGGCCACACAATCGCCGCCGTTAGCGGCACCGATCTGAAGACCAAAAAGAAAATCGCGCTAAAGACCGTCACGCAGACCGTCACGCTGACGGATTTTGTCGTGAAGGTGGTGTAAACGCAGGGGCCTGAGCCTGAGGAACGGGTGGGCCGAGCCCCGCCCGTTCCTCAAGCTTTTCAACGGTATGTCCAGACGGCCCTGCCACCCGTACATTGTGATCGTTGGACAAGGGCTGAACCGGGGGGTAACTTCATCCGCACGCCGACGCCTTTTTTGGGATGCGGCGAAAATGCCCGCGACGAATTTCCAGCAGGAGGATCTTGGTGCGCGCCACATCCCGTCCGTCCCATTCGCCGCTCCGATCTGGCGGCGTAATCCGTCGCCCAAAGTATGCCCTGACCGCCCTTCATGCGGCGGCGAAGCCGACCGTCGAGGCGTTGGAAGCGCGCACTTTTCTGTCGGCGGCAGTCGTCCAGCCGGTCGGCAGCCAAATCGTAGCGCAGGACACCCCTACCACGATCGATCTTTCCACGCACATCACCGACCCGACAATCCCCGGCACGCTGGTGAACATGCAGACTTCGCTGGGGAGCATTAGCCTCGAGCTCTTTGACACGGCAACGCCGCAAACCGTCGCCAACTTCCTCGCGTACGTCAACAACGGACTTTACAACGGCACGATCATTCACCGCGCCGTCAACGCACCGAGCGCGGACCCGAACCAGAATCTCCAGATCGTGCAGGGCGGCGGCTTTACCCCCGCCGGACAGCATATTTTCCAGGGCCCGACCGTCCCCAACGAATTCCTCATTCCCAACACGCGCGGCACCATCGCCATGGCCAAGCCGGGCAACGATCCCAACGGCGCGACCAGCGAATGGTACTTCAACGACGGCAACAACCCCGGCCTCGATAACCCCTTGAACGATGGCGGGTTCACCGTCTTCGGGCAGGTGCTCTCGGGGCTCGACGTCGTGGACGCCATCGCGGGCCTGCCGACGGCCGACGGGACGGCGCTCAATCCCGCATTGACCAATCTGCCGGTCGTCAACGCCGTCCCACCGGGCACGACCCCGCAGCCTTCGGACATGGTGAACGTCACATCCGTGGCGGTGCTCCCAAAACTGACCTACAACGCCACGAGCGACAACATTCAACTCGTCAAGCCGACGATCAACGGCAGTCAGCTCACGTTCAACCCGGCCCCGGGGCGTTCCGGAATCGCACATATAACTGTTAGCGGCGCCGATCAAACCGGCGGCTTCGTCACCGAAACCTTCCGCGTCGAAGTCAAGCCGTCGGCGGCGCGGTCGGTGGACGTCACCATCGGCGGGAATCATCCCCATTCCGTCCTTTACCGCGACGCGAACGGCTTCGTCGGGCAGATTTCACTGGGCGGACCGGGCACCGCCGTCGTCCATTTCGGGGGCGACGGGCTGAAACTCACCAGCGACGCCTCGGGAGACCATATCTCGGGCAGCAACGTTCAGGTCGTCGGCATTGACGCCACCGGCACCACCGCCGCCAGCAGCCTTAAGGTCGACAGCATCACGGCCCACAGCATCAGGCTTCGCAATGATTTCGTTTCCGTCGGCAGCATCACAACCACGGGCGCGTTTCACGACGTGCAGCTCATCCACGGTCAGTTGGACGGAGATTTGACTGTGCCTGGCGGAGTGCAGTTGCTGCGATTGGATGCGGCGCGAAACGGCAATGTCGTGCTCGGCGGGCCGGTCCGGGGAGGTGTTCTTACTTTTTTCTCCGCCGCGATGACCGACATGAACCTTTCAACCCCCCGCCCGATCGGCGCCATGAGGGTCGGGTTTTGGGGCAACAGCGACAGTGTCAGCGAAGCCGTGCAGGCGCCATACATTCAATTGATCCATGCTTTCGGAGGATTTAATCCGGGCCTGCAACTCAGCGGCGCAGGCGCTCCGGGCGGACGTGCCCTGGGGCGAATGATCATTCCAGGCCAGGTCGGCGGCACTTGGAACATCCCCGGGCCGGTCTCGTCCCTTACGGTCGGCGGAACCGCCAACGACTTCAATGCAACCTTTGCCAAGCCCCTGGGCTTGTTCCTGTCGCGTTCCACTTTCGTGGGCTCGCTGACCGCGCCTTCCATCGGAACGTTCCAGGTTCACGGGGCCATGACCAACGGATCGCTCAAGCTAACCGCGCCTTACGCGCCGGGTAAATTGGACCTGGGGACGTTGAGCGTGGGCGGTGGGATCTTGAGTTCGAGTATCCAATCCGCCGGCAATATCGGCAAGGTGTCCGCGGCCAACCTCGCTACCAGCACACTCTTCGCCGGCGTCGGCACGCTTGCGGCGGGCGCGGTCCTTCCCCAGGCCCTGACCGACTTCACGGCTCCGGCAAGCATCTCTCAAATCACTCTGCACCCACGGCCAAAGACTGTTGGTTTCTCCGGCTCAGTGATTGCCGCCCAAACGCTCGGCAATCTGAGCCTCGCAACAACAAACGTGAATAATGGCGGCAACGCTTTCGGCGTTGCCGCCCATTCGATCGGCCGCTTCACCGCAACCAATGCCACGCCCGCTGAGAAATTCGACCTGAAGAACCTCACCAACGCACAGCAGCTCGCGGCGATCGTGGCCTCCCAAAAACTAACCCTGTCCGACCTTCAGATTCGGCTGGTGTAATGGCCGGTTGCGGTCATGTCGCGCATTCCGCGTTGCCGATGTGATGCGGTGGGAAGCCTGCCAACACTTCACGCGGCGGCCCGCCCGGCCGAACGGCCGGACCGATACCGCTACGCCGACGACCCAATGCCTTCCCGATCCGATCGCCGCCGTTCCCCCTTCCGGCTGTTCTTTGCCCTGAACTTGTTGATCGGCGCCGCGGCCGTGTGGCCACTGCGAGCCTATCTGGGCCTGCCGTGGCTCGCGTGTTATCTGGCGGGCATCAATCTCTCCGCGACGTGCGCGTACGCCTACGACAAAGCCGCGGCTGTCCGCGGCTATCGGCGCGTCCCGGAGAAGCTGCTGAACCTTCTTGCCGCCGTCGGCGGAACACCCGCGGCCTTTCTCAGCCAAAAAGTCTTTCGCCACAAGACCATCAAACGATCGTTCCAGATGTGGTTTTGGGGAATCTGCGCGGCCCAGCTCGCTCTGCTGGCGGCGTGGATTTACTTCG
>JAQGHH010000022.1 GCA_028288945.1 Phycisphaerales bacterium | reverse complement strand
ATCAGTTTGTGGAGGCGCTTGATGCGCCACGCGGAATCTTCCGAGCCACTGGTGGGGTGCGCGAATTCGTTGGCGAGATATTCGAGCAGTTCGGGATGGGTGGGCGGATCGCCGTGCGTGCCGAAATCGTTGGGCGTGGCGACGATCCCGCGGCCGAAATGGTGCTGCCAGATGCGGTTGGCCATCACGCGGGCGAGCAGCGGAGAGCCGGGGCCGGTCATCCACTTGGCGAGCCAGAGCCGCCGGCCGCTGGTCGCGGCGGTGGGCGTTGGCGGCGCGACGGAATCTCCGCCGAGGACGGTGGGGATGCCGACGGTGACTTCCGGGCCGTCGCGGTGGCAGTCGCCGCGGATGAACACGCGGCCCTTGCCGGGGTTCTTCCCTTCCTCGCGGAAGACGTAGGCGCGGGTGCCGGGAAGCGGGCGGGCTTTGAGGTCGTTGATCTGCTTGTCGATCCGGGCGATCTCTGCTTTCTCCTTTTCGTCGGCGCCGTGGCGGGCCTCGCGCTCGATACGGTCATGATTGCTGTTGACGAGATCCTGCTCCTGCTTCGACCGCTCGGACGCCGGCTTATGCAACGCGGCCAGCGCCTCGGGCGGGACGGGCTTGCGGTCTTTCTTGTTGGCGTCAGGCTTCTTGTCTTTCCCGCCGTCCTTTGATTCTTTCTTCTCCCCGGCGGAGTCGACCGAAGTTTCCTGCTCTTTTTTCAATTCCTCCGCGACGCGGTCGAGCACCGAAGCGCGCAACTCATCGAGCTGCGCCTGGATCGGGATGATTTCTTTGTCAACCTGCGCCTTCGCCTCGCGCAGGGCGGCTTTTTCGGCTTCGCCGCCGACGGGCGCGTCTTTGCCGACGTCTTCCTTCAGCGGCTCAAAGACACACATGAGCTTGTAGTAGTCGGTCTGTGCGAACGGCTCGAATTTATGATCGTGGCAGCGTGCGCAGCGCAGGGTCTGGCCCAGAAAGGTGGAGGCGGTTGTGCCGAGGATGTCATCGAGCTGGTCGTAGCGGGCGAGCTTGCCGTCGGCGGCGATCGTGTCGATCGTGCCGACGCGGAGGAAGGATGTGCCGATCTGCGTTTCGATCGTGCTGTTTTCGATCTCATCCCCGGCAAGCTGCTCGGTGACGAAGCGGTCGTACGGCTTGTCGTCATTGAAGCTCTTGATGACATAATCGCGGTAGCGCCAGGCGCTGGCCTTGGGCTCGTCGCGCTCGTACCCCTGGGTCTCGGCGAAGCGTGCGACGTCGAGCCAGTGGCGGCCCCAGCGCTCGCCGTACTGGGGGCGGGAGAGAAGGTCGTCGATGACTTTTTCAATTCTGTCGGGTGAGGAATCTTCGAGGAATTTCTTCTGCTCTTCGGGCGTAGGCGGAAGGCCAATGAGGTCGAGAAAAATTCGACGCAGAAGCGTCGCCTTGTCGGCCGGCGGCGCGGGCTTCAAGCCGCTCGCTTCGAGCTTTTGGAGAATGAACGCGTCGATCGGCGACTTCGCCCACGCCTTGTCCTTCACCTCCGGCGCAGTAACCCCGTGCAACGGCTGAAACGCCCAGTGCTCCCGGCGGGCTTTGTCGAAATCAATCGCCGGCCGCGCAGTCGCGACTGACTTGGGTGCGGCTTCGGCAGGCCAGGGCGCGCCGCGCCGGATCCAGGAGGAGAGGTCGGCGACGGCGGTGTCCGAAAGTTTTTCCTTCGGTGGCATCGCCATGTCCGGGTCTTCGCGGTGGATGGCTTTGACGAGGAGGCTTTTGTCGGGGTCGCCGGGGACGATCGCCGGGCCGCTGTCGCCCCCCTTGAGCATTCCCTCGCGGCTGTCGAGCTGGAGATGACCCCGCAGCTTTTCAGAATTCGCCGAGTGACATTTGTAGCAGGAGCTCGAGAGGACGGGCCGGATCTTCGATTCGAAAAATTCGATTCCCGCGGCGTCGGCGGGGGCCGAATGCAACCGGCCGGCCGCCACGGCAACGAGCAGTCCCCCGAGCACAACGGCCTTCCAGATTGGCATGAGATCGCTTCCCTCGTTGCACGCCATGGCATAAGCCCCGACGGCAATCGTCTTCCCTTTTTGATACTGGAGGCTGCCCATCCTGTTGCGAAAATGCGGGTGCGCGGGGGGAGTGGAATGAACGCAGAGGCGCGGAGGCGCAGAGGTAGGAAAAGCCGAGAATGTATTGAGGCATTACTCCCTCTCCCTCGTACCCGGGGGAGAGGGCTGGGGCGAGGGGCCGGATACAAAAGTGTGCGGTCGGCAATGAATGCGCGCCTCCACGCATTTCTCGGCATTTCCTATCTCTGCGCCTCCGCGCCTCAGCGTTCATTCTTCCCTGGAGATGAAGACAATATTGCTCGCGTCCTCGACGTTGTGAATTTCAAATCGCTTTGGTCTATACGGGGCCGCTCAACATTGGCCGTGTCGTCCCGGTATTCACTGCAAACAGGGGCCATTTTCTTTGGTAGGAACCGCCATGAACCAACCCATTTCCCGCCGGAGTGTTTTGAAGCGAACCGCCGCGACGGCTGCGGCTCTCGGGCTGTCGGGGCTCAGCGCCCGGGCCTACTCGCAGGTCGTCGGGTCCAATGAGGACATCTACATCGGCGTCATCGGCTTCAACCAGCGGGGCACCTCGCACATCAATGCCTGGAAGGAGATTCCCGGCGTGCGGCTCGTTGCGCTTTGCGATGCCGATGAGAAGGTGCTCAACAAAGGGTTCGACCAGGCGATGAAGCGCAGGCCCCCGACGACCCGGCCCGCGACGCAGCCGGCGGGAGAAGTTTCGACTTCAGCCAAGGAGGAGAAGCGTGAGAAGCCGGAGAAACCGATTTACACGCCGGATAAATATCGCGACCTCCGCAAGCTTCTCGACAGCAGGCACATCGACGCGATATCCACCGCCACGCCCAATCACTGGCATTCGCTCATCACAATCTGGGCCTGCCAGGCGGGAAAGGACGTGTACGTCGAGAAGCCCGTTTCGCACAACGTGTGGGAAGGGCGCAAGGCCGTCGAGGCGGCACGCAAATACAACCGCATCGTGCAGGCCGGCACGCAGAACCGCTCGAACGCCGCGATCACCGAAGCCTTCGCATGGGTGCGCGAAGGGAACCTGGGGAAAGTCCTCATTGCCCGCGGGCTTTGCTACAAACGCCGGGGGACGATCGGGAAGGTCGATTCGACCCCGCCCGTGCCCAAGTCCATCAACCTCGATCTCTGGTGCGGCCCGTCGCCGCTGGAAGCGCCGCACCGCAAGCAGTTTCATTACGACTGGCACTGGTTCTGGGACACCGGCTGCGGGGACATCGGCAACCAGGGCATTCATGAAATGGACAAATCCCGCTGGGCGCTCGGCAAAAACACGCTCGCGCCGCGCGTGATGAGCATCGGCGGCCGCTTCGGCTACGACGACGACGGCCAGACCCCCAACACGCAGTTCGCCGTCCATGATTACGGCGACTCGCTGCTCATCTTCGAGGTCCGCGGCCTGGCCAG